>CAZFTH010000077.1:0-7199 GCA_964521745.1 uncultured Peptostreptococcaceae bacterium | reverse complement strand
ATTCAATGTGTTTCTAGGGATATCCATAGATGGTATGGATTTTTAAGATTTAAAGAAGTTAAGCCTAACACTTTTTATGCTTATTACGAACCCAAATTCGACCTAACAAACTTAATTATTCCTCATTTTATCAGTAGATTTCCAAATCAAAATCTAGTCATTCACGATACTTTAAGATCCTATGCTGCACTATATAACCAAGTAGAAATAGTCTACCATAGACTAGAAAAGCTTAACTTGGATTTATTATCAAGTTATGAAAATAACTACCAAGAAATGTGGAAAGAATATCTACATCATCTTACTATAAAAGAAAGAATAAATCCCAAAAGACAAATGGCATTTATGCCAAAAAAATACTGGCCATTCATGGCAGAAATGAATAAATAATTGTATACTTAATAATTATTCTTTATTTTTTTGATTTAATGTAACTATACTCACTGATATTATAACAATCACTGCTCCTATTATTTGAATTAGTCTAGGAATTTCATCATACCAAAAATAGCTTACAATAAATGTAACTACTGGTATTAAATTCATAAATACCGCTGAAATAGTAACTCCTAAATTATTAAGTGCATTCATATAAAAATATGTCGCTAATCCAGAACAAAATACTGCTAAAAAAATAAAATGCATTGAAATTTCTGGATTTAATTGACCCCAATATACTTTTTCAAAACTCAAGAAAGGTATAAATGCAATACAACCAAATAAACTTTGATAAAAACTAACTGTAACATCTGAATAAGTATCAAATAATGGTTTAGAAATTATAAGATATATACTAAATGAAATTACTGCACCTAACATATATAAATAGCCCGAAATACTTCCTCCTGATGATATATCTCCACCTATTACTAAATAAACTCCAAAAATTGATAAAATAATCCCTATCAAGGCAGATATCTTAGGAATTTTTTTTAAGAAAAATATTTCACCAAAAGCTGCTACTACTGGAATAAATGCAATTATAACTGAAGCTGCACTTGCACTTATTCTAAGTATCCCATTATTTTCAAAGAAAAAATAAATAGTAATTCCTATAATACCAGCTCCAGCCATTAAAGGTATATCTTTTTTTAAAAGTTTTTCGTTTGGGGCAACATATTTCATAATAGGATATAATATTAAACTAGCTATTACAAATCTATAAAATGCTAAACTAAGTGGTGGGAATACCTCCATAGAAATTTTTATACTTATAAATGATATCCCCCACATTACTACTGTAACTATTAACATTATTAATCCTATTATTTTAGATTTACTCATATCATCCCCGCCTTAATCTTCACATGTAATAATGCCCTTATATATAAGGGCATTATTATTGTATCATATAATTTATATAGTCTTCTATTTATGTTTTTTTAGTGCTTTTTCCATTTCTTCTATTGTTTTTTCTAGTACAAAAATTCTGGCATATTTTTTTGAATTACCAGGTACGATATACCAAGGTGCATATTTTGTATTTGTTTTATTAATCATTTCATTTATTGCATCTTCGTATAAATCCCATTTATCTCTATTTCTCCAATCTTCATCCGTAATTTTATGCCTTTTATCAGGATTCTCTTCTCTGGCTTTAAACCTTGATAACTGTTCTTCTTTATTTATATGAATAAAAAATTTTAATATTAAAGCATCATAACTTTTTAAATGTTCTTCCATTTGATTAATCTCATCATAGGCTCTTGACCATTCTTTTTTATAAGCAATTTTTTCAACCCTTTCAACCATAACTCTACCATACCAACTTCTATCAAAAATAGCCATATGACCAGATTTTGGCATATGCTTCCAAAATCTCCATAAATAATGATATTTTTTTTCAGTTTCATCTGGAGCAGCTATTGGTATTACTTCATATCCTCTAGGGTCTATTTTCTTTGTTAGTCTTTTTATGTTTCCACCTTTTCCAGCTGCATCCCAACCTTCAAAAACTATTATAATCGGAATTTTTGCTCTATACATATCATATGCTAAAGTTTTTATTTTATTTTGCATTTTTTTTAGCCTTTTCTTGTACTCATCTTTAGATATCTCCAAATCTAAATTCACACTATTTAAAAGAAGTTTCATATCATTATTAGAACCTTGATTTAAAATTTGTTCTTCAATTAAATTCTCTTGCTTTTTATCTAGAGCATTTTTACATAAGTTAACAACTTTATTAACCATATATTTTGATGCATCTTTTTTATCCGAGCTATCAATTAAATACCATGGAGATTTTTTTGTATTTGTTTTATAAAGCAAATTATCATAATGTTCATAATATTTTTTGTAATCTTTATTCTGATATATATCTTTTTCATTAACTTGCCATCTAGTAGAATCATCTGATAAAAGTTTTTTCAATCTATTTTTTTGTTCCTTTTTACTTATATGCAAAAAAAATTTTATAAGTAATATGCCTTCATTAATTAAAATCTCTTCAAAATTCATAATATCATTTACATCTAACATATCCTTATTCGATTTTGATGGAAGATCATCTATTAACTCTCTATACCAACTTCTATCAAAAATCATCAACTCACCCTTTTTAGGTATTTTTTGCCAAAACCTCCAAAGGTATGGTTTCCTTTGTTCCTCTTCCGTAGATTCATGAAAAACTTCAACCTTATAACCCCTCGGATCTAGTTCTTGAATTAATTCATTAATAAGCGTTCCCTTTCCTGAAGCATCCCAACCTTCAAAAATAATAAGCACTGGAAGATTAACTTCCTTTATTTTTCTTTGTAATCTTGCTAAGTCCTTTTGCAAATCTTTATAGCTTAATTCGATATGTTTATATTTTTTTTCATTTTCTAAATCAAAAATTTTAAGCATAAACTCTCAGCCTCCAATTGCGTTTATAAGAATATCATTATTTATATCCAAACTAAAAAATATTACTCAAAATCTGATTTATAGACATAAAAAAACGCTGTATAGTAATACTATACAGCGTTTTTTTGATTATTAAATAATATTCATTTCTTTTCCTACTTTAGTAAATACATCTACGGCGCGGTCTAATTGCTCTTTAGTATGTCCTGCAGTAACCATACAACGTACTCTTCCTGTTCCCTTTGGTACAGTTGGGAATACTATTGGACTTACAAATACTCCTGCTTCAAATAATTTCTTTGAAAATTCTATTGCTTTTGACTCTTCACCTATAATAATAGGCGTGATAGGGGTCTCGCTTTCCCCAGTATTAAATCCTAAAACAGACATTTTTTCTTTAAAATAACGAGCATTATCCCATAATTTATCAGTATATTCTTCACTTTCCATAAGCATTTTAATAGCTTCAATAATAGAACCTACAGCCGATGGAGTCATTCCAGTTGAAAATAGGAATGGTCTTCCTCTATTTTTAAGCCAATCTATTGAAACTTTTTTACCTGCCACGTATCCACCAACTACACCAATAGCTTTTGAAAGAGTCCCAATAGTAAAATCCACTCTTCCATGTAAATCAAAGTGATCTACAGTTCCTCTACCACTTTGTCCTAATACGCCTGAAGAATGAGCATCATCTACATAAGTCATACAATTATATTTTTCTGCTAATTCAACAATTTTAGGAAGTTTAGCTATATCTCCATCCATAGAGAATACACCATCTGTAATAATTAAAACATTATTATATTCAGATCTAGTTTCTTTAAGAATTCTTTCAAGATCATCCATATCTGAATGCTTGTAAGTAGCTTTCTTGGCTTTAGATAATCTTGCTCCATCTATAATAGATGCGTGATTTAGTTCATCAGATAAAATCAAATCTCCTGCTTCTGTTACCGCTTGAATAGTTCCTGCATTACAGTTAAATCCTGATTGAAATACTAATACAGCTTCTTCTTTTTTAAATATAGCTAGCAATTCTTCTAATTCATCATGAATTTTCATATTTCCAATAATTGGTCTAACTGCACCTGCTCCAGCTCCATATTTTTCTATAGCTTCAATAGCAGCTTTTTTTAATCTAGGATGATTTGAAAAACCTAGATAATTATTTGAAGATAAGTTAATTACTTTTTTTCCATTTATTGAACATTCTGCTTCATTTGGGCCATCAAGAGTAACTACCTCTTTGTAAAGTCCAGCTTCTTTTAATTCATCAATTTTCACTTTAATAAATTCCATATCATGTATATTTGACATTATCTTTTGCCTCCTAAAAATTAATCAAATCCTTTACCTAATATAATACACTATAATTAAAATTTAATATCAAGTTTTTTAGATAATTTCTCAAGCATATCTTTAGTCATTGATTCCATTGTATAGTCAGGTTTCCAGTTCCACTCTTCTCTTGCACAAGAATCATCTAATGAATTTGGCCAAGAGTTTGCAATTGCTTGTTTCACTGGATCTACATCATATGTTAATTCAAATTCCGGAATATGTTTTTTGATTTCTGCTGCAAGAATCTCTGGGTCAAAGCTCATAGCAGTAACATTAAATGCATTTCTATGAATTAGTTTATCAGGATTTGCTTCCATTAAATCATGAATAGCTTTTATTGCATCAGGCATATACATCATATCCATCATAGTTCCCTTATCAATAAAAGATGCATATTTTTTAGCTTTTAACGCCTCATAATAAATATGAACTGCATAGTCAGTTGTTCCCCCACCTGGAAGAGCTTTATATGATATTAGACCTGGGAATCTAACTCCACGAGTGTCAACTCCAAATCTTTGGTTGTAATAATCACATAGTAATTCTCCTGCCACTTTAGTAACTCCATACATAGTAGTAGGTCTTTGAATTGTATCTTGAGGAGTATTATCCGCTGGTGTACTAGGTCCAAATGCCGCTATTGAACTAGGTGTAAACACGCTTATATTTTTTTCTCTTGCAATTTCAAGAATATTGAATAGACCATTCATGTTAATATCATATGCAAGTTGTGGTTTAGCTTCAGCCACTGCTGAAAGTAAAGCAGCAAGGTTTACAATTGTATTAACCTTATATTTATCGCATATTTCAGCCATTTTTTTAGCATCTAAAATATTTAGTGATTCAAATGGGCCACTTTTCAAAACATTTTCTGGACCATTATTAGTTAAATCACTTGCAATAACATTATCATTGCCATATTGCTCTCTTAAAAACATTGTTAGTTCTGTACCAATTTGACCTAATGAACCTGTGATAAGTATTTTTCTCATTACCTAACCTCCATAATTTTATACATATACTATTGTGTTTGTCTAAAATACATTTTGTCAAAATAAACGTTTTTTAAAATACTATTTAGTTTTATTATAACTATAATTAATCTAAAAATAAAGGAAATTATAAAAATTTTTAAATAAAAAACTAACTTGAAGTTAAAATCAAGTTAGTTTTTTAAGTAGATTATTCTGTTAATCTAAAGCTACATTAACAGAAAGCATAATTCCATCAACGTCAAAATCAATACATACAACATTATCCTTTTGAAGATTTATTTCAATATCTTCTCCATACATCATAGTTGGAACAGAAATATCAACATTTATTCCATCATTTGAAAAATTTATGCTTGCATTTGCTGTGAGCATATTTGATAATTCTGAAAGTGCACTTTTTGACATATCATCTAATTGATCTACTGGCATACCCATCATCATTGTAGAAGCTATTTTTTTAGCTCCATCCATATCAATAGAGTAAACCACATTACCTTTTTTATCACCAACAATTCCAAGTGTTAAGACAACACCACTCACCATAAACTTTTTTTCTTTAAGACTTATTCCTTTTCTAGTTATGTTAGAAAATCCAATTTGTGGCATTATTCCAGTAACAGCACCTATAAAGGGGTTAATCAATCTTACATCCACTCATCATCCCCCCTTTGAAAACCAATATTCATAAATATTTCTCCAGCATTACTTTGTAGCACCAAAGAGGTACTCTTTATTTCTCCAATTGATATAGTCAAATCCTTTCCATGAAAAATCGTAGGTGGAGAAACTCTAAGACTCAGACCTCTATTAAAAGTGTTAAGCATCGAGCAAGCATTTCCTCCCACTATATTCCCAAACTCTCCAAAAAAAGCTATCATTTCATCCTTTGCTAATTCACTTTTATTCAATGCTCTTTTTGCCAATTCTATAATAGTATCATCTGACATATCAATAACCAATCTTCCACAATGTCTTCCTATAATTCCGATTGTAACTGAAATTCCAGATGATTTTTTGGATTTAATATGACTATTTGTTTGTTCTTCACTTTTAACTGATGGATTTACTTGAAATCTTTTCAAATATGTCATAAGTGATTCCTTAAAAGCTTCAAAATAATTATCCGAAAGCAATCTATAAAGCTCTTCTCCTGCAAAAAGTTTATCAACTATAGAATTAAATTCTTCTTCATCAATTGGCTTTTGTATATACGCTTTAGCTCCAGCCTCTTTAGCCTTTTTTATAATTTCGGCATCCATCATGGCGCTTATAGCCATTATCTTAGAATTCGGACTTTTTTCTACAATTAATTTACTTGCCTCTAATCCATCCCCATCCGAAAGAGTCATATCCATAGTTACTAAATCAGGTTTACAATCTATAATCTTTTCTTTAACATCAACTATACTTTGAGCCTCACAAATAATCTCAAATCCTTTTTTTTCTAGTAGCGACCTTAAAATTGTTATTGAGAAACTAGAATCATCTACTATCATTGCTTTTAATTTACTCATTACTTCCACCACCCATCAAAATATATGTTTAGATATAAACTATTGTGATTTAATACCCATTATACAAGATTTTAAAGCTAACAACACAAAAATATAAAGTACTTTATGCTTATTATTTTTAATTTCAACTATCATATCTACCATTTTTTATTATTACATAATAATATTTTTTTTAAATAGGTAAAAATCTAATAATTCTATAATCTTTAATTTGTAATTTACACTAAACATATGATAGAATCAATAGATATTAACAAATCCTTACTATTTATTCTATATTTAAAAGATAGGTTGTGATTAATTGCTATACTACGCACTAGAAAACTCGCTTGGGTTTATATTAAATAGAACAAATACTAAATTAAAAAATAAGCTTAACCAGGAATTTAAAGAGTATGATGTGACTCCTGAACAGTGGTCATTACTAAATTGTGTCTCTATAGATAAGCCCATTACACCTAAGAAAATTTCAGATATAATCTATAAAGATAAAGCAAAT
>CAZFTH010000076.1:0-7309 GCA_964521745.1 uncultured Peptostreptococcaceae bacterium | reverse complement strand
CCCTCATGGAAAGGATGACACTTTAATATTCTTCTTAATGATAAATAGCTACCTTTTATAGGGCCATATTTTTTTATTGCTTCTATAGAGTATGTTGAGCATGTAGGATAAAATCTACAAGTAGGTCCTTTTAATGGAGAAATAAATTTTTGATAAAATCTTATAATTAGAATTAATATCCTAGATATAAACTCTTTCATTTATAATACACCTGATTTTCTAAATAAATACCTAACTGATTTACCAATCTCGTAATAATCTGATTGTGAACTTGGCATTCTACCAATAAATATTATATCATATCCATCATTTAAGTCAGGGATATCTTTTAAATTTTCTTTTATTAATCTTCTGATTTTATTTCTAGTAACTGCTTTACCTACTTTTTTAGATATAGAATATCCTACTCTTGTGTAACCCAAATTATTTTTCACAAAATAAAAAACTAAGGTTTTAGTAGCAAAAGATTTACCTTTTCTATATATATTTTTAAAATCAGAATCTTTTCTGAGCCTAAAATGCTTCATATTTCCCCCATGCACTTAAAAAATACAAATAAACAAAAAGGCCACCTTAATAAAGCGGCCTAAGTCTCTTATGCAGTCAATCTCTTTCTTCCTTTTGCTCTTCTTCTTCTAAGTACATTTCTTCCTGTAGAAGTTTTCATTCTTTTTCTGAAGCCATGCTCTTTGCTTCTTTGTCTCTTCTTTGGCTGGTAAGTTCTTTTACTCATCAATTACACCCCTTTCTAAAATTTTATAAAACCACTATCTATTTATAGAGGTTTCCCTAAAATACGCACATCATAACAAATATTATAATTCTCTCTAATATACTTGTCAATGAAATTTTCCAAGTATTTAGGAGTATTCAATGTGTATAAGTAAAAACTATTAAAAAAAGCTGTGGATAAATTTAAGTATTTCTATTGAAGTTTTTATCCGCATTTGTTATATTAGTTTTACCTGTTGATAACTTTTTAGACAATTATAAACTTATGCACAGGTTGTGGATTAAATTGTGTATAAGTTTATAAATATTTTATAATATATTTATCAATATATAGAAATCATTGTTATTTTATCATGTATATTATTTTATCCACAAGATGTTTATTATTTGTGTATTTAATAATTATTTTTTTTTATCCACTGAGATTTTTTATTATACAATTCTTAATAAGATTTTTCTCCACAGCTAATATTAGCATTTACTTTTATTAACGGCTGTGGATTAATTTGTTGATTACTTTGGAGGAACTTTTTTATGGATGCTGCTTCTTTATGGGAAAAGATTTTAAATGTATACAAAACTCATATAACTAAACAATTTTATGAGTCATTTTTTTCAAGTATAGAACCTGTTACTATCAGAAAAAACAAGCTTATTCTTTTAGCACCAAATTACTTTATAAAAGAAGTAATTGATAATAATCATCTTAATAACCTACATAATATAGCTAAAGATGTAAGCTCTACTTCTTATGAAATACAAATCATTTTAGAATTAGAAGAAATAACAGATATGTATTCTGATTCTGACTCTGATAACGGCAAAGATATTCGCTCTTATAGCCTCAACCCAAAGTATACATTTGATACATTTGTAATTGGCAATAGCAATAGATTTGCTCATGCTGCTTGTGTTGCTGTAGCTGAATCACCAGCAAAAGCTTACAATCCCCTCTTTATATATGGAGGAGTAGGACTTGGAAAAACTCACCTTATGCATGCTATAGGACACTATATAGTTAGTAATAATAAAAATTCAAAAATACTCTACCTATCATCTGAGACCTTTACTAATGAGCTAATAAACTCAATAAAAGATGATAAAAATGAAGCCTTTAGAAATAAATATAGAAATGTAGATGTAATTTTAGTAGATGATATTCAATTTATCGCTGGTAAAGAGCGTACCCAAGAAGAATTTTTCCATACCTTCAATGCTCTTCATGATGCAAATAAGCAAATTATAATATCAAGTGATAGGACACCAAAAGAAATTCCTACGCTAGAAGACAGGCTTAGATCTAGATTTGAAATGGGTCTTATAGCTGATATTCAGCCACCTGATTTTGAAACTAGAATAGCCATACTTAGAAAAAAAGCCCAAGTTGAAAATAGAGATATCCCAAATGAAGTAATGGTTCATATAGCTAAAAATATTAAATCTAATATAAGAGAATTAGAAGGAGCATTAGTAAGAGTAATAGCTTATTCTGATCTTACAAAAGAAGAAATAACCTATGAATTAGCTTGTGAAGCTCTAAAAGATATTTTTCAATCTTCTTCTAATAATGAACTTAATTCATCAGCTATAAAAGAAAAGGTAGCTCAAATATTTTCTGTAAAAATGGAAGATTTTCAATCTAAAAAAAGAACTAGAGCCATTGCTTATCCTAGACAGATAGCCATGTACCTGTGTAGAGAGCTAACTGATATGTCTTTACCAAAAATTGGTGAAGAATTTGGTGGAAGAGATCACACTACAGTAATACATGCCTGTGACAAAGTAGCTTCAGATATAGAAAAAGATGAAGATATAAAAAATAAAATAAATAGAATAATAACTGACCTGAAAAATTAGTTCAAAAGCTACTTAAGGAGTAATTTGTTTATTCAAGTTATTCCTTTCTTTATTGTAAATTATCCACAGGTTTATCCATTTTTGTACTTCCTTTTATGATTAAACTCTATATACTTATCCACAAATCAACACTCCCTATTACTATTACTACTATATTTTTGTAATTAATTATATATATTTATAGGAGGCATATCGTGAAAATAACAGTAAATCAAAACGAACTTCAAAATGCAATAAATATGACATTAAAAGGAGTTTCTAACAAAAATACTATAGAAATACTAAAAGGTATTTTATTTGAAACTTATGAAGGTAAATTAATGCTTACTTCAAATAACTTAGAAATAGGTGTTCAAACAGTAATAGATGCAGATATAGAAAGAGAAGGTAAAGTTGTAATTGATGCTAAAATAATATCGGATATAGTTAGAAAACTTCCCTCATCTGATATTTGCTTAGATATAGATGAAACTTATATAGTAAAAATAAGCTCTACTTCTTTAGAATTTAATATAAAAGGTTTTAATGGAGATGATTTTCCAATACCCGTATCAATTGAAGAAAATTATTATAAGGAAATTCCGAGTGATATTTTTAAAGAAATGGTCAGAAAAACGTCTTTTGCAGTCTCTATAGATGAAACAAAACCTCTACTTATGGGAGAACTTATAGAATTTAAAAATAACAGTATAAATATGGTTGCTATAGATGGATTTAGACTAGCAATTAAATATATAAAAGATGACAGTTTTGAAGCTGATTCAAAAATTATAGTACCAGGAAAAACTCTTGTGGATATTAGCCGTATGATTCCAACAAATGTGGATAAGATTAAATTGGGTTTTGATGAGAAACATGCATCTTTTATAATAGGTGAAACTATTCTTACCACTAGATTATTAGAAGGAGAATTTATAAATTATTCTCAAATAATTCCAAAAGAATTTAGTACTAAGCTTAAAATTAATACAAAAGAATTTTTAAATGCTTTGGATAGAGCGTGTCTTATAGCTAAGAATAATTTAATAAAAATTGATATAAATGATGATAATTTAAAAATTTCATCTAAAAATGATGAGATAGGAAATTTGGAAGAAAACTTATTTATAGAATTAGAGGGCAGTAATTTAGAGATAGCTTTTAATGCTAAATACTTTATGGATGCATTAAAAACAATAGATGAAGAATATATAAGTTTAGAATTTAATACAAATGTAAGTCCATGCATCCTAAAGTCTTATGATGATAATAGCTATACTTATTTATTGCTTCCAGTTAGAATTTAGACACGATATAAGCAATAAAATAGTCTTTAAAAATCCAGATTTATAGCTGGATTTTTTTATTGTTAATATACTTATATGATTACTATAGTTGTGTTATAATATTAAGATGGCTTTAAAAGGAGGAATTGTAATGAAAGAGATTAAACTATACACTGAATATATAAAGCTAGATCAATTTTTAAAGCTAGTTAATGAAGTTGCTAGTGGTGGAGAAGCTAAAGTGATGATACTTAGCTCAGAGGTTAAATTAAACGGACTAGTAGAAATTCAGCGTGGAAAAAAAATTAGACCTGGGGACATAGTTAGTATAGAAGATAGAAGTTATAAAGTTATATAAAAGAGGTAAATTATGCTTATAAAAAACATCACTTTATCAAATTTTAGAAACTATTGTGAAGCAGAAGCTGATTTTTCCAATAAGCTTAACCTTATCATAGGTAAAAATGGACAGGGAAAAACTAATTTGATAGAAGCCATATATATGCTTTCTTTAGGAAGATCATTTAGAACTAATAAAGATAAAGAAATGATGATGTTTGATACTATTAATACTTACATAAGCTCTCACATTTGTGCCATGAATAGAGATTATAAAATAGAAATTAAGCTAGGAAAAGATATAAAAAAAGCAGTCAAGATTAATTCTATACCTATAGAAAAATTAACAGACCTACTTGGAATAATTAATATAGTAATTTTTTCTCCTGAGGATTTAAAGCTAGTAAGAGAAGGTCCTAAAGAAAGAAGAGCTTTTATGGATAGAGAAATATCTCAACTTCGTCCTAATTATTATTCACTTATACATAAATATCAAAAAATTTTAAATCAAAGAAATAACTTACTCAAAAATATTAAAATAGATGAGAATCTCCTCGATGTTTATGATGAACAGCTAGCTATAGTATCTCAAAAGATAATGGCTTATAGAAAAGAATTTATAAATAATATTACGCCTATAGCAAATGCTAATCATTATAAAATTTCTTCAGGTAAGGAAAATTTGAATATAGAATACTTACCTAATATGATTTCAAATGCAAGTGAAGTTTTTGATAAAAATTATATTTTTGATAGATTTAAAAAAAATAGAATAGATGATATAAGAAGAAGAACAACTACAATTGGAACTCATAAGGATGATATAGGTATATATTTGGGTGATATGGACCTTAGAAGTTTTGGTTCTCAAGGTCAAAAAAGAAGTGCAGCAATATCTCTAAAACTTTCTGAGATTGAGCTAATTTATCAAGAAAAAAATGAATACCCTGTAGTACTTCTCGATGATATATTTAGTGAACTAGATATATCTCGTCAAAAAATGCTTATGGATAGCTTGAGTGAGATTCAAACATTTGTAACGACGACTGAAGCTATTGATTTTAATAAAGAAGTAAAAACCTATCTCATTGAAAATGCGAAGGTAAATTTGCTTTAGGAGGTTAGTATGGAAACAAATGAAAACAAAGTAAATCATGAGTATGGGGCTGATCAAATACAGGTACTTGAGGGACTAGACCCTGTAAGAAAAAGACCTGGTATGTATATTGGTTCAACTGGTTCTAGAGGACTTCATCATTTAGTATATGAAGTAGTTGATAATGCTATAGATGAGGCTCTTGCAGGTCATTGCGACAAAATATATGTATCTATTGATCCAGACAATGGTATTACTGTCAAAGATAATGGAAGAGGTATCCCAGTAGGAATTCATCCAAAGACTGGAAAAAGTACAGTAGAAACAGTACTTACAGTACTTCATGCTGGTGGAAAATTTGGAGCTGGAGGCTATAAGGTATCTGGAGGATTGCATGGAGTTGGTGTATCAGTTGTAAATGCACTATCTAAAGAACTAATAGTAGAAGTTAAAATAGATGGTAAAATACATAGACAAATATTTGCTTATGGAGTTCCTCAGACTGAGCTTGAAATAGTAGGTGATACTACTGAAAGAGGAACCTGTGTTAGATTTATGCCTGATGATGAAGTATTTGAAGAGACTCAATATAAATATGATACCCTAGAGCATAGACTTCGTGAGCTTGCATTTTTAAATAAAGGTATTCATATAACTCTTGAAGATAAAAGAGAAGATCTTCAAAAGGTTAAAGAATTTCATTATACAGGTGGATTAGTTGAATTTGTAAGATATATTAATAAAAATAAAACACCTATTCACGATGATGTAATTTATTTTGAAAAAAAACAAGGCGATTATACAGTTGAAATTGCAATGCAATACACTGATGCATATGTAGAAAATGTATATTCTTTTGCTAATAACATAAATACTCATGAAGGTGGTATGCACCTTACAGGCTTTAAGACTGCTCTAACTCGTGTAATTAATGATTATGCAAAAAAGAGTAACTTCTTAAAATCAAAAGAAGACAATCTTTTAGGAGAAGATATCAGAGAAGGTCTTACTGCTGTAGTTTCAATCAAACTACCTGATCCTCAATATGAAGGACAAACTAAGACAAAGCTGGGTAATCCTCAAGCTAGATCTGCAGTAGAGACTATTTCAGGAGATAATATCACGGCGTTTTTGGATGAAAATCCAGCTAGTGCTCGTATTATTATAGACAAAGCTCTTCGTTCTCAAAGAGCAAGAGAAGCAGCTAAAAAAGCTAGAGAACTTACTAGAAGAAAAAGTGTACTAGAAAGTACATCGCTTCCTGGAAAATTAGCTGACTGTGCAGAAAAAGATCCTGTAAAATCTGAGATATATCTAGTAGAGGGAGACTCTGCGGGAGGCTCTGCAAAGCAGGGAAGAGACAGAAAAACTCAAGCTATACTTCCTCTTAGAGGAAAAATACTTAATGTTGAAAAATCAAGATTAGATAGAATCCTTGGTTCAGATGAAATTCGTAATATGATTACAGCTTTTGGCTGTGGGATAAGCAATGAGTTCGATGAAGAGAAACTTAGATATCACAAAATAGTTATAATGACGGATGCCGACGTAGACGGTGCTCACATTAGAACGCTTATTCTTACTTTCTTCTTCAGATATATGAGACCTCTTATAGAAAAAGGTTATGTATATATAGCTCAGCCACCTTTATTTAGAATAAAAAAAGGTAGAAGAGAGGAATACGTATATAGTGACAAGGAATTAAATGAAAAACTTGAGGAAATTGGAAGAAGTAATCAAGTAGAGCTTCAAAGATATAAAGGTCTTGGAGAGATGAACGCGGAGCAACTTTGGGATACTACTATGAATCCTGCTACACGAACTCTTCTTAGAGTTACTATAGAAGATGCATCTATGGCTGATGATATATTTAGTATGCTTATGGGAGATAAGGTAGAGCCTAGAAGAAACTTTATTCAGGAAAATGCTAAATATGTTAAGAATCTAGACGTATAGGAGGATAGACGATGAGTGAAGAAAAAAATGAAATGATAGATAAAATTGTAGATATAGAAATAGA
>CAZFTH010000075.1:0-7369 GCA_964521745.1 uncultured Peptostreptococcaceae bacterium | reverse complement strand
CTGCCGGTTTTCTTTGCAAGATATAATTGCTTATCAGCAGATTCAATCATACTTTTGCAACTGGTTACCTGAGTTGGAATTACACTGGCGATACCTATACTTACAGTTACGAAAGGTTCAACTAAAGAATTTTCATTTGGAATTTTAGAGTCATAGATTTTCTTTCTAATATTTTCTGCTATTTCAAAGACTTCTTCATTTGAGTCACCTACAAAGATACTGGCAAATTCCTCGCCACCGTATCTAGCTAAAAGACCCTTTTTTTCACAAGTATACTCAGAAGTCATAGATGCGATTTTCTTTAGACACTGGTCCCCCTCTTCGTGACCATATAAATCATTATACGCTTTAAAGTGGTCTATATCAAATATCATAAGAGATAGCTTTCTATTGGTATTAAAGCAATAATTCAACTGCTCCCATAAATACTCATCAAATTTTCTTCTATTAAAAACTCCAGTAAGTCCATCTAAATAAGAAATACTTTCAAGATAGTCTCTGTGTTTTTTAAGTTCAGCATGTGTATTGACCCTAGCCTTTACAATGACAGGAGAAAAAGGCTTAGAGATATAATCTACAGCGCCTAGCTTAAAGCCATAAGTTTCATCCTCTACACTGATTTTTCCTGTAATAAAAATGATAGGAATATTTTTGGTTAGAGGAGTATCTTTCAACTTTTTGCATACATCATAACCACTAATTCCAGTCATTACAACGTCTAGTAAAATAATATCGGGCAGGGTATCAGAAAAAATTATATCTAATGCCTGCTCACCGCTACTCGCTGTTACTACAACATAATCATCCTTAAGCACATCAGTAAGAATAGCTAAATTAATTTTTGTATCATCGACTATTAAAATCTTTTGTTTGTTATGAATCTTATGCATCTTCGATACTTCCCCCAGATATAATTTAGCAGATATTTTAAAATCCAAAATCTATTTATATAGAGTAAATTGTATCATAGGAAGATAGAACTTACTATACATAATAGGTCTAAATATTTATAATTAAATATAAAATTAAAATTATACTGTGTCATTAATAAAATTGACTCTTAGATTTCCAAAATTGATTTTATATGTCACTGTAATTCCAAGCCTTGCAAATGCAGGGCTTATTTTTCGATAAGTATTAAAATGGCTGACTATCATTGCTAAACTAATGTCAAAGCGATAAAATAGAAATAGTATATATAAAAATATCCCCAAACAATTAAGTAAACTAATCGGAGGAATAAACATGACAAGTGCAGCGCAAAGAGCTGAATTACAATCACAAATATGGAAAATAGCTAATGATGTAAGAGGTTCTGTAGACGGATGGGATTTCAAACAATATGTCCTAGGAACATTATTTTATAGATTTATAAGTGAAAATTTTTCTGACTATATGGAAGCAGGAGATGAGAGTTTTAGGTATGCAGATATTGATAAAAGCAAAGAAAATGAAATCATAACTAGCGAAATCAAAGACGATGCAATCAAAACAAAAGGCTACTTTATATATCCTAGCCAGTTATTTGAAAATATTGCAAAAACTGCAAATACAAATGAAAGTCTAAACACAGAGTTAAAAGCTATATTTTCAGCTATAGAAAGCTCGGCTAATGGATACGATTCTGAGCTAGATATCAAAGGATTATTTGCAGATTTTGACACTACTAGTAATAGACTAGGTAACACAGTAAAAGATAAAAACTCTCGTCTAGCAGCAGTAATAAAAGGAGTTGCAGGGCTTAAATTTGGTGAATTTGAAGATAATCACATAGACTTGTTCGGAGATGCCTATGAATTCTTAATATCAAACTACGCTTCTAATGCAGGAAAATCAGGAGGAGAATTTTTTACCCCTGCGAGCGTATCTAACCTTATCGCCAAATTAGCAATCCATGGGCAAACCTCAATCAACAAAATCTATGATCCAGCGGCTGGTTCTGGCTCGCTATTGTTACAAGCAAAGAAGCAATTTGATGCTCATATAATAGAAGAAGGGTTTTATGGTCAAGAAATAAATCATACTACATATAACCTTGCTCGTATGAATATGTTCTTACATAACATAAACTACGATAAATTTCACATAGCACTTGGAAACACTCTATTAGACCCTCATTATGGAGAAGATAAGCCCTTTGATGCAATAGTATCCAACCCACCATATTCAGTAAAATGGATAGGAACTGATGACCCTACCCTTATAAATGATGATAGATTTGCACCTGCAGGAGTGCTAGCTCCAAAATCAAAAGCAGACTTTGCCTTTGTACTTCATTCACTGAGCTACCTATCAAGTAAAGGTAGAGCCGCTATAGTCTGCTTTCCTGGTATATTCTATCGTGGTGGAGCAGAGCAAAAAATAAGAAAATACCTAATAGACAACAACTTTGTAGAGACAGTAATATCACTAGCTCCAAATCTTTTCTTTGGAACCTCTATAGCTGTGAATATCCTAGTCCTATCAAAACATAAAACAGATAACAAAACCCAATTTATAGATGCAAGTGGAGCAGATTTTTACAAAAAAGAAACCAATAACAACATCCTAACAGAAAAACATATAGAAGAAATAATGAGAATATTTGACACTAAAGAAGATATCCCTCATGTAGCAAAATGCGTAGATTATGAAGCTATAGTAGATAATGACTACAACCTTTCAGTAAGCTCATATGTAGAGGCAAAAGACACAAGAGAAATAATAGATATAAATGAGCTAAATCAAGAAATAAAAACTACTGTAGCAAAAATAGACAAGCTTAGAACTGAGATTGATGAAATAATCGAGGTGATAGAGGGGGAAAAATAATGGGTCGTAACAAAAAAAAAATATCAAACATTCATTCTTCTGCAGCTGAATATTTGACCTTTGTTGCATCTACAGGAGATAGTGAAAAAAGCATTGAAATGAGATACGAAGATGAGAATATATGGCTCACTCAAAAAATGATGGCTGAACTTTATGATGTAGATGTGAGAACAATAAATGAGCATATCAAAAAGATTATAAATGACTCTGAATTAAGTGAAAGCACAGTTATCCGGAAATACCGGATAACTGCTAGTGATGGAAAAAATTATAATACTCTTCATTATAATCTTCAAATGATAATTGCAGTAGGTTTCAAGGTTCAAAATTCAAAAGCTGTGCAATTTCGTAAATGGGCTGGTCAAATAGTCAAAGACTACACAATACAAGGCTGGACAATGGATGTAGAAAGACTTAAAAAAGGGCATATGTTTACTGATAATTATTTTGAAAGACAATTACAACATATTAGAGAAATTAGATTATCGGAAAGAAAGTTTTATCAAAAGATAACTGATATATATGCAACTGCCTTTGATTATGACAAAGATTCTAAAACGACTAGAGAATTTTTTAAAGTTGTTCAAAATAAGATGCATTATGCAGTCCATAGACATACTGCAGCAGAACTAATAGTTGAAAGGGCAGATTCAACTAAAGAAAACATGGGACTTACAAATTGGGAATCTGCACCAAATGGCAAAATAATAAAAGCGGATGTAACTATAGCTAAAAATTATTTAAACGAAAAAGAAATGAACTACTTAGAAAGAATAGTTTCAATGTATTTAGATTATGCAGAATTGCAAGCTGAAAGAAAAATACCAATGTCAATGCAAGACTGGGCAAAAAGATTAGATGGATTTCTCGAATTTAATGGGAATGAAGTTTTAATGGATTCAGGTAAAATATCACATGAAAAAGCAAAACTCCATGCAGAAACAGAGTTCGAAAAATATAGAGTCATACAAGATAGACTATTTGAAAGTGATTTTGATAAATTTATTGTTGATAATTATGAACTTATGACAGATAAAAAAGGTAATGGTGACTAAATTATGATACAGTCAAATTTTATGGAAAAGTTGCTTGATGGGGTTCAAGTTGAGTGGAAGGTATTAGGGGATGTAATAAATTCACTTAAAACAGGATTAAACCCTAGAAAAAATTTTCAATTAAATACACCAAATGCAGAAGGGTTTTATGTAACGGTTAGAGAAATCCAAAATGGAAAAATAATATTTCTTGATAAGACAGATAGAGTTAATGATTTAGCATTAGAACTAATAAATAATCGTTCTAATTTAGAAATTGGAGATATATTATTTTCGGGGACAGGAACGGTTGGAAAAACTGCAGTTATTGAAAAACAACCAACCAATTGGAATATTAAAGAAGGAGTTTATGTTATCAAACCAAAAAAAGAAATTATTAATTCAAGATATTTATCGCATTTACTTAATTCTCAAGATATAGTAAGAGAATATAGCAAAAAAATTGTTGGATCTCCTGTTGTCAGTTTACCTATGGGTGATTTAAAAAAACTATTAATCCCTATCCCCCCTCTAAAAGTGCAAGAGGAAATCGTCCGCATTTTAGACACCTTTACAGAGCTTACAGCAGAGCTTACAGCAGAGCTTACAGCTCGTAAAAAGCAATATACTTATTACCGTGATAAGCTACTTAGTTTTGAAGAAGGAGAAGTTGAGTACAAAGAGCTAGGAGAAATTGGTGAATTAGTTAGAGGTAGTGGTTTACCAAAATCTGATTTTACAGAAATTGGTGTTCCAGCAATTCATTATGGTCAGATTTATACATATTATGGTACTTTTACTAAAGAAACAAAATCGTTTGTGTCATATGAAACTGCTAAAAAATTAAAGAAAGTTAATACTGGTGATGTTGTTATAACAAATACAAGTGAAAATCTTGAAGATGTTGGTAAAGCTGTTGTCTATCTTGGGAAACTTCAAGCTGTTACTGGGGGACATGCAACAATATTTAAACCATCAAGTCAAATAACAGGGAAATTCTTAGCTTATTATACACAAACAGGAATGTTTGCAGGTCAGAAAAGAAAATATGCAAAAGGAACAAAAGTTATAGATGTTTCTGCAACTGATATGGCTAAAATAATTATCCCCATTCCCTCATTAGCAGAACAAGAACGCATAGTATCCATCCTAGATAAATTCGATGCCCTAACATCATCTATCACTGAGGGTCTACCTCGTGAGATAGAGCTACGTCAAAAGCAATACGAGTACTATAGAAATATGCTTCTTAGCTTTCCAAAACAGGAGGTCTAGTCATGGCAGATTATAAAACTATTGCAGAATCAAAGAAATTCATAGTTCTAGATAAATACACTAAGTGTCCACAGGTAAATGAAGCCTATCAGAGCGAATACAATCTAGAGAGGGAATTTATCACTGATTTAGAAAATCAAGGCTATGAATATGTACAGGGAATGAATACTATCCAGAAGATGTTATCTAATGTGCGTGCTTTGTTAGAGGAGCTTAACAAAGTTAAGTTTACAGATGCTGAGTGGGTTAGATTTTGTGAGCAGTATTTAGACAAGCCTAGTGATAATCATATTGACAAGACTCGTAAGATTCACAATGACTATATATTTGATTTTGTGTTTGATGATGGGCATATTCAAAACATCTATCTAGTAGATAAGAAGAATATTGCAAGAAATAAAGTGCAGGTTATTTCTCAGTTTGAGCAAAAAGGTTCTCATGCCAATAGATATGATGTGACTATCTTGGTAAATGGTCTACCTCTAGTACAAGTAGAGCTGAAAAAAAGAGGGATAGCTATACGAGAAGCCTTTAATCAAGTTCATAGATATAGTAAAGAGAGCTTTAACTCTGAGAACTCCCTATATAAGTATGTGCAGATTTTTGTGATTTCTAATGGGACTGATAGCAGATACTTTGCTAATACTACTAGGCGTGATAAGAACAGCTTTGATTTTACTATGAACTGGGCAAAGTCAGATAATACTCTTATTAAGGATTTAAAGGATTTTACTGCTACTTTTTTTCAAAAAAATACTCTGCTAAGTATACTACTCAAATACTCAGTGTTTGATACTAGCGATATTCTTCTTATTATGCGTCCATATCAGATAGCTGCTACTGAGAGAATATTATGGAAGATAGAAAGCTCATATCAAGCCAAGAAGTGGAGAACTACTGAAAGTGGTGGGTATATCTGGCATACTACAGGCTCGGGCAAGACTCTTACAAGCTTTAAAGCGGCTAGACTAGCCACTGAGCTGAGCTTTATTGACAAGGTGTTTTTTGTAGTGGATAGAAAGGATTTAGACTATCAGACTATGAAGGAATATCAGCGTTTTTCTCCTGATAGTGTCAATGGCTCAGAAAATACAATAGGACTAAAGCGAAATATAGAAAAAGATGATAACAAGATTATAGTTACTACTATTCAAAAACTAAACAATCTAATGAAAAGTGAAACAGATCTAGCTATATATGATAAGCAGGTGGTGTTTATTTTTGACGAAGCCCACCGCTCACAATTTGGCGAGGCTCAAAAAAATATAAACAAGAAGTTTAAAAAGTTCTATCAATTTGGATTTACAGGTACTCCTATATTTCCAGAAAATGCTCTAGGCTCTGAAACCACAGCGACTGTATTTGGCAGGGAGCTACATTCTTATGTAATCACTGATGCCATAAGGGATGAAAAAGTACTTAAATTCAAAGTGGATTACAATGATGTGCGACCAAAGTTTAAAAATATAGAGACTGAGCAAGATGAAAAGAAGCTATCGGCTGCGGAAAACAAAGAAGCTCTCCTTCATTCTGAGAGAATTAAAGAAATATCTCAGTATATCCTTAATAATTTTAAGACAAAAACTCATAGATTGACTGCAAATGGAAAAGGGTTTAATGCTATGTTTGCAGTTAGTAGCGTAGATGCGGCAAAGCTATATTATGAAGCCCTAAGTAATCTTCAAAAGGGCAGTGAAAAACCTCTTAGGATTGCTACTATATTTTCATTTGCGGCAAATGAGGAGCAAAACGCTATAGGTGAGATACTAGATGAGACATTTGAGCCTTCTGCTATGGATTCTAGTGCAAAGGAGTTCCTAGGTTTAGCAATAAAAGATTATAATGCTATGTTCAAAACAAACTACAGCGTAGAAAGTAGTGAGTTTCAAAATTACTATAGAGATTTAGCCAAAAGAGTAAAGGAAAAAGAAATTGATTTACTAATTGTTGTGGGGATGTTTCTGACAGGATTTGATGCTCCTACTCTAAATACTTTATTTGTGGACAAAAATCTTAGGTATCATGGACTTATCCAAGCATATTCTAGAACCAACCGTATATATGACTCTACCAAAACCTTTGGCAATATCATCACATTTAGAGATTTAGAAAAAGCAACTATAGATGCTATTACTTTATTTGGAGATAAAAATACTAAAAATGTAGTTCTAGAAAAAAGCTATACGGAATATATGCAGGGCTTTACTGATGTAGCAACTGGAGAGGCTAGAAGAGGATATGTAGATGTA
>CAZFTH010000074.1:0-7428 GCA_964521745.1 uncultured Peptostreptococcaceae bacterium | reverse complement strand
TATTCCTTTCTTCCCTATTGTATTTACTTGTATCATATGATATCTTACTAAATTTGAAGTTAACTCTACCACTTGATTTGAATATCTAAGTCTTTTTAAAACTGATTTTGTTATAGATTCACTGATTTCATCATGACCATAAAAATGACCTATCCCTTCTTCATCTAGCCTAAAAGTAGTTATTTTTCCTGTGTCATGAAAAAGAGCAGCCAATCTAAGATGTAGCCTTGCTTCTACTTTGTCAAGAACACACAAAGTATGGTCTAATAATTCTAAGTGATGAAAAGGATTGCGTTGATTAAATCCAGATAAAATAGATATCTCTGGCAAAATATAATCTAACAGTTTTAAATCACATAGCAATCTGATTCCTCTAGAAGGTTTACTGCTAAGCAATATTTTATTTAGCTCTGCTTGAATTCTCTCTTTACTTATATATTCAATCCTTGAGGCATTGCGTTTTATAGACTCAAAGGTACTTTTCTCAATATCAAAGTTTAATAGACATGCAAATCTCACAGCCCTTAACATTCTAAGAGCATCTTCACTGAATCTTTCATCAGGGCTTCCTACGCACCTTATAAGCTTGTTTTTTAAATCTTTTTCTCCTGAAAACAAGTCTACAAGCTTATTGGACTGATTATAAGCCATAGCATTTATAGTAAAATCCCTTCTTTTCAAATCTTCATGTATATTTTTTTCAAAGTGTACACTATCTGGTCTTCTATTATCTATATAGATTGACTCACTTCTGTAAGTAGTTATTTCAATAGGTTTATCTTTATAAATTAAAGTTACTGTTCCAAGCTCTATTCCAGTATCTATCGTTTTATATGAACTGAATACTTTTTTTATTTCACTAGGAAGAGCAGATGAAGCTATATCTATATCTTTTGGCTGCCTACCTAAAAGGGAGTCTCTAAGACTCCCCCCAACTAAATATGCTTCATAGCCTGCATTTTCTATTATTCTAATTATTTCCAAAGCATCTGATATAAGCTTATTGTCTACCATTAATATCACCTAATTTCGAATTATTATATATGCCATATAGGCTACATATATAGCAACCAATGCCACTCCTTCTTTTTTATCAACCTCTTTATTGCTAAATGCAAATATATGAGAAATTATTGTTACTAAAGCTAAAACACTAAAATCAAATATTAACTTGCTCGATACGGCAATTGGATGAATAGTTGCAGATATTCCTAATACAAAAAATATATTAAATAATCCAGAGCCGATAATATTTCCTATTGCTATATCGCTTTCTCCTTTACGTGCAGCTGTAATAGATGTTACCAATTCTGGAAGAGAAGTTCCTATTGAAACAATTGTAAGTCCAACTAAAGTTTGACTCATACCTAATTGAAGAGCTATATTAGTTGCTGATTTTACTACTATATCTCCTCCAAAAACTATACCTATAAGTCCTAAAATAGAAAAAATTATGCTTTTTGAAAGAGGAAGTTTTACTATTTCCTCAACTTCATCATCAGATTCTTTTGATATTATTGCCATTTCTATTAGATAAAACATGAATACCCCAAAACCAAGTAAAAGTACAAGTCCATCTCCTCTAGTTAAGATGTTTGCATCATGGCCTGCAAATAAATTATCTAAAGATAATATAATTAGCAAAGCCACTGAATACAAGGAAAGAGGATATTCTTTAATTATAGTCGTTCTTTGTACTTTTATAGGCCTAATCATAGCCGAAAAACCTACGGCTAGCAAGAGATTGAATACATTTGACCCAATTACATTACCTACAGCAATATCATTAGAACCCCTAAGAGCTGCATTTATACTAACTGCAGCTTCTGGAGCACTAGTTCCAAACGCAACAATAGTTAATCCTATCAGCAAAGTAGGCATTTTTGCAATCTTAGCAATGGAAGACGCTCCATCTACAAAAAAATCTGCTCCTTTTATAAGTACAATAAATCCAATTATCAACAATGCATAACTCAAACTTGTCACCTCTTAGTTAGTATTATGTTTCTTGTATAGACCTACCCAATTCGGGATTATACCCTTATTTTTTATAATGTCAATAGCAACATCAGGAACAACTGCTAAGTCTTCTGCATCAAAATAAAACTGGATATTTTGGTCAAATAAGATATTTGCAGCAGGTGGAAATTCTTCGTCTTTGCTCCAAACAATAAAGGTCATATATGTCTGATTCATAAACGAAAATCTATAAGATTTATCTCCTTGAGATAATTCCTTAGCCCCTATACTATTCATATCACTTTCAAATTTATCTAAATCACTTCCATAAGATTTAGCCAATCTTTCAATCGTTCTCTTACTAAAATTAGGATAGTAAACTAGACCACCTGGTATATCTTTGTAAGTAATATCCTTTCCTGTAGCTTCAATTCCTTGACCATTTACTAAAAACCTCAAAAATAAAGTTCTTAATGTATAAAATTCAAGCTCTATATCATTTTCATCTACAATCTTCCCAGATGGATACTCCACCTTATATGGCATGCCCATAAAATTCATATGTATGCTTGAATCCACTAATTTACTAAAAGTATTTCTTGCCATAAGCTCTGGATTAGCTTTTGAAAATTTTTCTCTTATATATTCAAATGGAACTCTTCCTTGTCTATCATCTATAAGTGACAAAACTATCCCCCCTGTATTTTTACATATATAACCCTAGCATCGCTGCTCCTATTGCTCCAGCATCATTCCCAAGTTTAGCTCTTACAATTTTTCCTCTTGGAGCATTTTTAAATGACAGTCTATCATTCACTTCTTTTTCAAGTTCATCAATAAATAAATCATAAGCTTTAGATACTCCTCCACCTAAAATAAAAACCTCTGGATCATATACATTTATAAGATTTATTATTCCTATTGATAGATAGGTCACAAAACGCTTTACTATAATCTTTGCCATTAAATCATTTTCTTTGTAAGCATCAAAAATAATCTTAGCTGTAATTTTTTCAGGTCTTGAATCCGTCATATCTATGATTTTGCTACAAGGACTATCCACAAACAATCTTTGAGCATGCTTTATAATAGCTGTAGCTGAACAGTAAGTTTCTAAGCAACCATTATTTCCACAATTACAATTATAAAAGTTTTCTCCTACTATTAAATGCCCTATTTCCGAAGCTATGCCACTGTTTCCCGTATATAATTTTTCATTTATTATAACTCCTCCTCCGACTCCAGTACCTAGAGTAATCATTACAGCATTTCGTGCTCCTTTTATAGCTCCAAAATGATGCTCTGCCAGTGCCGCTACGCAGGCATCATTTGCAATATATACTTTCGTATTTGGAAAATGTCTATCCATTTCTTTAGATATATCTATGTCTATCCAAGATATATTTGGTGCCTTATATACCTTTGACTTACCATCAGTAAGTCCAGGAATTCCTATACCTATAGAATTAATACTAGATATAGATAACTTATTAAGTTCTAACAATTCATTTACCTGCTTTGCAATCATATTTATAGTATATTTATAACCTTTTTCTGACTCTGTAGGGATATTTTTTGCAAATATTGCCTTATCATTTTCATCCACCAAAGCAGTTTTTACTTCTGTTCCTCCTATATCTACACCTATATAAAATCTACTCACCTTATCCCTCCTCAGATAGTCTTTTCATCAAGTTTTCATTAAATGTCTGAGCTGCATTGTAACCCATTCTTTTTAACCGATTATTTCTAGCTGCTATCTCTAAAATAACCGCCAGATTTCTCCCTGGTTTTACTGGGATAGTTATTTTTTCAATAGCCACTCCCAAAATCTCTATAAACTCATCATCTATTCCTATTCTGTCATAATACTTGCCTTCAACCCATGGCTCTAAATGTGCTACTAAGTCTATTATCTTTGTAGGCTTAACCGCACCTATTCCATAAAGGCTTTTTATGTCAAGTATACCGAGTCCTCTTATTTCCATAAAATACCTTATAGATTGTGGGGATTTTCCCACTAACATATCGTCTTCTATTTTTTTTATTTCTACTGCATCATCAGCTACTAACCTATGACTTCTTTTTATAAGTTCAAGTGCAGTTTCACTTTTGCCTACTCCACTTTCGCCTGTAATTAGTATTCCCATTCCGTCCACATCTACTAATACTCCATGCATCATAGTTTCTGGAGCCAATATCTCATTTAAATAATCTAATAACTTATATATAAATTTTGTAGTCCCCATAGGAGTAGTTAGAATTATTCTATTATATTTTTTAGCTGCTTTTATCATAATTTCATCTGGTTTTTGGTTTCTTGCGACTATCACAACCGGTAAGTCATAAGACATATACCTGTCCATTCGCTCTTTTTTAATTTCATCATCTAAAGATAAATAATATGAATATTCTACTTTACCCATAACTTGAATCCTGTCGTTTGGAAAATGATCGTAATATCCATTTAATTGCATCCCAGGTCTATTTATATCTGTGGTTGATATATTATAATCTATACCTTCTGGTATATAAGCTACTCCTACATCCAAATCTTCAATAATCTGTCTAATTGAAACATTCTTTGTATCTGATTTATCAATCATTTTTTTGCCCCTTTCTAAAATGTTCAAATACTGCCTTTGCAGATTTTTTATTCATACCTTCTACTGAAGCTAGCTCTTCCATCGTAGCACTTTTTAGACGCTCTATAGTTTTAAACTCTGAGATAAGAGCCATCTTTCTAGTCTTTCCTATGCCTGATATTTCATCAAGCTCCGATTTTTCCATCCCCTTATCTCGTAGAGACCTGTGATAGCTAATCGCAAACCTGTGAACTTCTTCTTGCACACTAGCTATAAATCTATATATCAGGCTGTGCTTTGAAAGCTCTACAGCTTGACTTTCTGTAGTAAGTCCTAGGGTTTTATGTCTTGAATCCTTATACATACCAAGCACTGGTATACTTAGACCTTCTTCAGCGATTACCTTTTTAGCCACTGAAACTTGACCCTTTCCACCATCCATAAGTATTAAATCAGGCAAATCAGGGTGCTTTAGTCTTCTTCTTATTATTTCTTCCATGGATGCATAGTCGTTTGGTCCATCCACAGACTTAATTTTATATCTCCTGTACAGTTTTTTTGCTTTCTCTCCATTTAAAAAAACTACTTGAGCCCCTACTGAGTCAACACCTTGGATATTCGATATATCAAAAGCTTCGACTCTTACTGGCATCTCATCTAGCTGGAAAAATTCCTGAAGCTCTTTCATTACTCCAACTGTTCTTTCTAGCTTCGCTATTTTAAGATTGCTTTTTTGCTTTATAGTTTCAAAGGCATTCTTTCTTACTAAATCCAACAGATGCTTTTTATCCCCTTTTTGAGGTACTGTTATTTGAACCTTCTGACCCTTTTTGCTTGAAAGCCAGTCAGACATTATTTGCATATCTTCAAAATCAGTGTCTACAACAAGCTCTTTAGGAACGTAATTCACACTCATATAAAATTGTTTTATAAATGAGCTTATTATTTCCTCTGCTTGAGAATTTCTGCTCTTGTCAAAAATAAAATTCTCTCTTCCAACTACCTTGCCACCTCTTACGAAGAACACTTGAACACATGACAAATCCTCTTCCTTGGCTACAGCTATATAATCTTGGTCTATGGTAGAAGCTGAAACAATTTTTTGTCTTTCAAGCATACCTTTCATGCTGGATATTTTATCTCTTAGTGTTGCTGCTTCTTCGAAATCCAAATTCTTTGCAGCTTGTCTCATTTTTTCTTCTAGTATGCTTATCATATCCTCGCTTTTTCCAGATAGAAAATCGATGATTTCATATATCATCTTCATATATTCAGCTTCATCTACTTTTCCAGTACATGGTCCCACACATTTTTTGATATAAAGGTTAAGACAAGGTCTTTCCTTTTTCTCTATAGACCTTTTAATATCTCTAGTGCAGGTTCTTATAGGATATATTTCCTTTATAACATCTAAAGTCTCGTTTACTATAAAAGCATTTGTATAGGGTCCAAAATATTTTGCCTTATCCTTTTCTACTTTTCGAACCTTTAGTATCCTAGGAAAATATTCGTTTAGAGTAACCTTTATGTACGGATAGGTTTTATCATCTCTAAGCAAAATGTTATATTGAGGCTTATATTCTTTTATTAGGTTATTTTCTAATATCAGAGCTTCCATTTCAGAGTCTGTAACAATGTATTCAAATTCATCTATATGGCTCACCATAGCCCTTACTTTTGCATCCATGTTTTTCTTACTCTGAAAATACTGCCTCACTCTATTCTTTAGCGATATAGCTTTTCCCACATAAATCACTTTTTGATTTTTATCTTTCATAAGATAAACTCCCGGCTGATGAGGGAGGTTCTTAATTAAATCTTTTAATTTATCGCTTAGCAAACTATCACATTCCTATTCCTATTTTCATAATCATTCCATAAATGAAAGGGATTAATACAGCTGGCAATATATTTGCAACTTTTATCTTACTTGCCCCTACCATATTTAGTCCTATTCCCAAAATAAGCAAGCTTCCTACAGCAGTCATCTCAGCAACTATGGCATCTGTTAAAAGCACTTTTATGGAGCTTGCTAATAGCGTAACTGCTCCTTGATATATAAATACACTAACAGCAGAAAGAATAACACCTATCCCCATAGTAGATGTAAATATAATAGAGGTTATACCGTCTAGTACAGATTTAGTAAATAAGGTTTCATGATTACCCTCTAAACCACTTTGAAGTGCTCCTACTATAGCCATCGAGCCTACACAAAACAATAAACTAGCATTTACAAAACCTTCAGCTATTTTAGATTCTCCATTTTTACTTAGCTTTTTTTCTACGAAATCACCAAGCTCTGCAAATCTTTTATCTATGTCTATAAACTCTCCGATTATTGCTCCTATTACTAGTGAAAAAATCACCAGCAATAAATTTTGGGTACTCATAGTTCCTGATACTCCTATATATATAATACAAAGCCCTAATCCCTTACTTATAGTTTCTCCCATAGATATAGGAATTCCACCTTTTAAAAAAAAACCTATTAGGCTTCCAGCAATTATTGAAAGTGCATTTACTATAGTACCTAGCATAAAATTTCCCCCATATCTAATCTTTAGTTTTGTATCTATAATATACAACAAAAATCCTAAGAAATAAACGAATCATGATATAATGGACAAAAGATTTTTATAATAAATTACTATAAAAAGGAGATAGATTTTGTGAATACATTGTCGTTTGTTTTACTTGCCTCTAGCCTTATGAGTATAGTTGGTTTCATACTTATGTATATGGATAAAAGAAGAGCAAAAAAAAATCATTGGAGAATCAAAGAAAGCACCTTATTTATAACTTCAGCGTTACTTGGAAGTCCAGGTGTTCTTCTTGGAATGTATACATTTCGCCATAAAACAAAGCATGCTAGCTTCGTATA
>CAZFTH010000073.1:0-7557 GCA_964521745.1 uncultured Peptostreptococcaceae bacterium | reverse complement strand
TCCTTATCATACTCAAGATTCTGATATTGACTCCCAATATTTTTCATATTATCTAGCTTACTAAAATCTAATTCATGTAGTAGTCCTCTTTGAATCATACTTTCAATCATATATTCAGATGGAAAAATTACATCATACGAAGTTCCTCCAGCTTGAATTTTAGCAAGCATTTCTTCATTCGTTGCAAATTCTTCATAATTTATCTTTATGTCAAATTCATTTTCAAAATCTTTGATAACCTCTGGATCAATGTAATCTCCCCAGTTGTATACATTTAAAGTAGTAGTTTTTGAATCTGTAGAACACCCCGTAATTGTAAATAGCATTGCTACCATAAGTAAAGCCATAAATATTTTTTTCAAATTATCAACACTCCTTTTTTAGTAAAATTCAGTTAAAAAATTAAACATTATTATTTTGAGAATTATTTTTTGTATCTCTTAGCTGAAGAACCAACATAAGAGCTAGTACAGCTATAAACATAAGTGAGGATAAGGCATTTATTTTAGGACTTATTCCTCTTTTAGTCATCGAATAGACTTTTATAGATAATGTGCTTACTCCCGAGCCCGTTGTAAAAAAACTAACTATAAAATCATCGAGTGATAATGTAAATGCAAGTAAGGAACCTGTTACAATCCCAGGCATAATTTCTGGAAGTATTACCTTAAAAAATGCTTGCAAAGGCGTAGCTCCTAAATCTAAAGCTGCTTCTTCTATATTAGGATTAAGTTGTTGTAATTTAGGTAATACAGCAAATATTACATATGGGATATTAAATGTTATATGAGCTAATATTAATGTTACATACCCTAGTTTAAAATTTAGTATCGAAAAAAAAGAAAGTAGTGATATTCCTATTACTATATCTGGATTCACCATAGGAATATAGCTAAGGTTGGTTAGAATTGCTTTCTTTTTTGGTGTCATATTGTTAATTGCTATGGCAGATACTGTCCCAATTATAGTAGAAACTATAGACGCAACCACCGCTACTATAATCGTAGTATAAAGAGACTCCATTATACTCCCATCAGAAAAAAGTTCAGTATACCATTTAAATGTAAAACCCTGCCATCTACCTCCATATCTAGAATCATTAAAAGAAAATAGGATAAGTAGAAATATGGGCATATATAAAAATAGATAAACTAAAAATGCATAAAATCGGGATAGGTATTTTTTTACCATAGACCTGTCCCTCCTTCTTTTGAGCTATGTTTAGTTAAGTAACCCATAGATATAACTATCATAACCATCATAATCATAGATATAGCAGAACCAAATTGCCAATTTCTAGCCATCATAAATTGATTTTGAATTAGGTTTCCAAGCAAAATCGTTTGACCTCCACCTAGTAAGTCAGAGATTACAAAAGTAGAAATAGCTGGCATAAATACCATTAATATTCCTGATGCAACTCCTGGAAAGCTAAGTGGAAATATAACTTTAATAAATGTACTAAAAGAATTAGCCCCTAAATCTTGAGCAGCCTCCAGCAAGCTCTTATCTATTTTTGATAATACAGAATATATTGGCAACACCATAAATGGAAGAAAATTATATACCATCCCCATTATTACTGCTCCATTTGTGTATAGCATCTGAAGTGGCTCATCTATAATTCCTAAAAATAACAAAATTTCATTTAAAGCACCTTGTTCTCTTAGAACTACCATCCATGCATAAGTTCTCAATAAAAAATTTGTCCAAAGAGGTAGAACAAAAAGCATAATCATCAAACTTTGTTTTTTTATGTCAGATTTAGAAATTATGTAAGCCATAGGATATCCTATAACAAAACAAGCAATCGTACTATATAAAGATAGTCTTAGAGATCTCCAAAGTACATTTAAATATATTGGTTCAAAAAACATTTTGTAATTGTCAAATGTAAATGAAAAAATCATACCACCAAAAGAATCTCTTTTTGTAAAAGAATATAGTAATACTATAAATAAGGGAACTATAGTAAATAAAATCGCCCACAAAACATAAGGCACTGCTAAAATATTTTTTTTATTCACCTATGACCTCCCCCATTCTCATAACATGGATTGCTTCAGATTCGAAATCAAGACCCACCTCAATCCCAGCTTGAGTATGATGAATAGTGTGTATTATCCACTCTTTATTGTTTTGCTTGTCAACTACTATAATTTCATAATGGACGCCTTTAAATACTACGTCGGTAACCCATCCTGTGATTTTGCCTTTTTCTTTTGGAACTATATTTATATCTTCAGGTCTAATAACAACGTCTACTTCTTCATTTGAATTAAAACCTTTATCTACACATTCAAAAACTTTATTATTAAACATTACTTTATAGTCTTGTATCATAGTAGCAGTTACCATATTAATTTCCCCTATAAAATCTGCTACAAACCTATTTATAGGTTCATTGTATATGTCTTCCGGAGTACCAATTTGTTGGATTTTACCATCACTCATAACTACTATCCTATCTGACATAGTAAGAGCTTCTTCTTGATCGTGAGTAACATATACAAAAGTTATTCCTAACTCTTGCTGCATTGTCTTAAGTTCATACTGCATATCTTGCCTTAACTTAAGATCTAAAGCTCCTAATGGTTCGTCTAGAAGCAAGACTTTAGGCTCATTTACTAGAGCTCTTGCTATAGCAATTCTCTGTTGTTGCCCTCCAGAAAGAGAATTTATGTCTCTTTTCTCAAATCCTTCTAAATTAACTAGAGATAACATTTTTTTTACTTTTTTATCTATTGTATCCTTATCTACTTTTTTAATTTTTAAACCAAAAGCTATATTTTCATAGATATTTAAATGAGGAAAAAGTGCATATTTTTGAAAAACTGTATTTATTTGTCTTTTATAAGGAGGTATAGAGCTTATATTAATCCCATCGAAAAAAACTTCTCCACTGGAAGCTGTCTCAAATCCTCCAATAATTCTAAGTGTAGTTGTTTTTCCGCACCCACTTGGTCCAAGTAGCGTTACAAATTCTTTTTCTTTTATATCTAGATTAATACTTTTTAACGCTTCTTTTTCATTAAAAATTTTTGAGACATTTTTTAGTTCGATTATCGATGGCGTCATGGCTACCTCCTCTTTATATTTATAATAATTTTTATTAAAATTTATAAACCCAATTTAATATTCTAGTTTCCACAATTACGTTTGTCAAGGAAATAAACATTAACCAAATAATCTTAGGTTCTATCATACTAATTAATATTGTAATTGTTGCTTGCACTCCAAAGAAGATATTGATTTATTCCAGCATCATTCAAGGCTTTAATTTGGGCTTTGATTTGCTCAGGACCGTACTTTATATAGCCTTTTACCCAAGAAGCAGTAAAGCTTTGAATCCATGGTCTAATCTGTGCAGGTGTTTCCAGATTCTCATTTCTAAGAACAGCATCTTTAGAGCCTTGTAGCAAAGTGTTGTATGGGTCTGCATCAGGTATAGCTACTCCGTAAGTACCATTAGCATAATGACTAGGATACATCATCGGAGAAATATAATCAGTGTAATTGCTTACAGCTTCCCAGTACTGTCCTAGATGCATATCATCAGGAACACTTCCAACCAAACCATAAACATCTGCTGATATATAAGCCTCTTCTTTTGATATTTCTAAGTAAGCTTCTTTTAAGTAGTTCTGAATAGTTTGGGCTTTGCCTTCATTTTCTACATTCCTATAATCTAAAATAGCATCTAACTTTCCTCCATCTGATGCTGGAAATCTTACATAATCAAATTGTATTTCATTAAAACCAGCTTTAGCAGCTTCTTTAGCTACAGAAATATTATAATTCCATAAATTCCTATCATGTGGAGATACCCATATAATCCCATCTTTATTAACAAATGGTTGACTGGTTTCCTTGTTAATGATTACTTTATCTTTATTATACTGAGCATATGTTGGGTCTTTAAATGAAACTATCCTAGCTATAGCATAAATATCATTGTCTTTTAATTTTTTTATAAATTCATTTATGTCTTTAATTGGTGCTTTTTCATTAGCAGAAGGAGCATATTTTTCAGCTGCATTTGTTTTAAATAACATATTGCCAAAATCATCCTTTACATCAATAACAAAAGCATTAATTTCTGTTTCTTCTGCTAGTTTTAATAAAGAATCAAGTTTTGCACCTGCTGCTGAATTTATTGTTACATAAACTCCCTTAACCTCTACTTTTTTATTATTATCATATTCAATCTTTTTAAAAGCTGAAAAATCAAGACCTCTTAAATGTTCATCAAGTAAATCTTCTCTTTTAGCAACTGTATACTCTGCTGATATATGCCCTTTTTTATTTCCGTCAAAAGTTTTATATTCAATATTATACCAAAGTTCTCCTGCTTCATTAGTTGATTCTGAAAGCACTTTTATTTTACTACCTTTTATCAAACTATCTAATATAGAAGCTGTAGCATTTGGGTTTTCTCTGACATTTAGCTTAGATGCACTAATATATTTTATAGATTCATCTACCAAATCTATGGATTTTTCTTGAGTTTCTTTAGAAAGTTCGTCATCTTTTCTTTCTACTTTTTGCTCAGCTTTATCATCTAAGTCCGTATTGCCTTGAGAGTTGTTTTGCGTACAAGCAGAAAAAATTAAGATAGTAGATATAATGACACCGATTAATTTTGTAGCTTTTTTGTTGAATAACATTGAATTCCTCCCAATTGTAAGATTTAAGTTTATTTTTTTGGTTTTGGTCCTAAATACTGATAATAATAACTTTTAAGCATACCATTATAGAGTTTTCTTTTTTTCTGGAAGGCTATGTTCATTACTTTATCAGCGTCTTCCAAGGTCGTAATTAAATAGTAAGACCAGTTTGATAATTTTTTAAATACATTTCCCATTGTTTCATAAAAGTCTCTTATATCTTCTTCAGCTGAAAGTCTTTCTCCATATGGGGGGTTTGTTATTATAAATCCATATTCTTCATCAGTTTCCCATTTAGTCATATCCTTAACTTCAAAATCTATAAGATGACCTACTCCAGCTAGTTCTGCATTCTCCTTTGCTAACTCTATCACCTCAGGATCTATATCATAACCTTTTAGTTTAAACTCCACATCCTTTTCTTGACACAAAGCTTCATTTCTTTCACTTTTCCAAACGTGCTTAGGTAAAAAAGATAAGTTTTCTCCTATAAAATTTCTATTTATACCAGGCATTATACCAGCTCCATAAAGGGCAGCCTCTATTAGTATTGTTCCTGAACCACACATCGGATCAACAAGAGTTCTATGAGATTGCCAAGGGGTAAGCATGACCATAAATGCAGCCAGTGTTTCCCTTATAGGTGCTCCTCCTGATTTTTCCCTATATCCCCTTTTATGAAGAGCTGGACCAGTTGTGTCAATCGTAACTTCTACCACATCTTTATTAATAAAAATAACAATAGGATGTAATGCTCCTGTTTCTGGAAGAATTTGAACTTTATGTTTTTCTTTTAGTCTTTCGACTACTGCTTTTTTAGAAACAGACTGGATATCTGATTTAGAAAAAAGTTTACTATTTATACTCTTTGCTTTAGAAATTGGAAATTCTGCATCTTTAGGTATATATTGTTCGAAAGGAAGTTTTAAAATTCCTTGATAGAGCTGTTCAAAACTATATGCCTTAAATTCTCCTACTTTTACTAAAACTCTTTCTGCCGTTCTAAGTGATAGATTTGCTCTAACTATCTCAAAAGCATCTGCCTCAAAAGTTACTCTGCCGTCAGATACATTTAAAACTTTTATGCCCATGTTTTTTAGTTCATATGACACTGTGGATTCCATACCAAAAAGGCAGGGAGCTATTGCTTGAAATTTCATATTATTCTCCTTAGACTATTTATTCATATTTCCAGTTTTATATCCTCCCAAATCTAGAGATACATACTTAAACCCTAAATTTTTAAGGTATTGGTTAGCATCTTTAAACATATCTAGATTGATGAAAGGTTTTAAATCATCCTTATTCATCTCTATTCTTGCCAAATCATCATGCACTCTTACCCTCACGTTTCTTAGACCCTTAGATTTCAAGTACTCTTCTGCCTTATCAATTCTTAATAATATATCAGCAGTTAATACTTGTCCATATGATACCCTAGAGATAAGACAAGCAGCAGCTTCTTTATCATGAGTTTTTAAGTTTAGTGATTTTGAATAAACTCTTATATCCTCTTTAGTCCAACTAGTTTGTAAAAAAGGACTTTTAATTTTTAATTCTTCCAAGGCTTTCATACCTGGCCTATAATCCGATAAATCGTTTACATTGCTCCCATCATAAACTGCATTAGCACCTATTTTTTTTGCGTATTCACAAATATAGTTAAACACGAAACTTTTACAAAAATAACATCGTTTTAAGTCTCCTTCTCTTACTTGCTTAATCGACAAAACATCTTCTTCAATAATTTCATGCTTAACTCCTATGCTTTGGGCTAGTTCACAAGCCTGGTTAAACTCACTTTCTGGTATATGAGGACCTTTTAGAGTAACTGCTATCACATTATCATCTAAAATCTGCTTGCATAAGTAAATAAGTAAACTGCTATCGACTCCTCCTGAAAATGCTACCACTACTTTTTTATCTTTTTTTATAAATTCTTTTATTTGATTAATTTTAGTTTCAAGAGCTTCACCTAAGTAACTTTCACTTATTACTTCATTTTGAATTCCTAAATCATTATTTTCTAAATCCTTTATATTACTAAATAAATTACCTTTTTCATATGGGGTCATAGTATCTAGAGCTATATTAAGTATTCTATCTGCTTCTTTGTTATATGCTCTTTTTACATGATTTATTTTAAACGAGTCAAACTTAGTAATAAGTTCTTGAATTTTATAATAAATTATTTTTAGTTCATGGTTTTTAACTTTATATTCACCCTTAACTTGCTTTACGACTAATTCACTATCTAAAAAAGCTTCAACCTGCTTCACTTTAAGCTTTAATAAGCTCTCTAGCCCTTCTAGCAAAGCCGTATACTCTGCGATATTATTAGTGGCTATACCTATTGGTCTTGCTTTTTCATAAACTATTTCTTCTTTGTCATATATTACATAACCTATAGCAGCTTCTCCTGGATTGCCTCTTGAACCTCCGTCACTATAAAGTTTCCACATTATTTTTTATTTCCTCCAAATATAAAATTCTATTACAACAATCACATTCAACAATCTCTACGTTTTGTTTTATTTTATCAATTAATGAAGTAGATAATGTCATATGACACATTTCACAGACTCCATTATCGGCTTTTGTAAAAACCACTTTCATAGTTTGTCTTTTTTTATCATACATTTTTAATAGTTCTGGATCCGCTAATTTTCTTAGTTTTCTTATTTTCTTTTCCATTAGCTTAACTTTATCTTCTAAATAAGCTACCTTTTCATGCTGACTTATTCGTTTTGAATTAAATATTTTTTCTACATTATTATATTTTGATTTATATTGATTTAATTCCTGTGAACTTTTTTCAATAAGGTAGAATTCTTTCATAATATCATCTTCTAATATACTTTTCTTATTTTTTAATATCTGCTCTTGTTTT
>CAZFTH010000072.1:0-7678 GCA_964521745.1 uncultured Peptostreptococcaceae bacterium | reverse complement strand
TCTTCCTCAATAATTTGATTAATTCTTTCGGCTAAAGGATTAACATAATCGTCTTTAAATGTTTCAGCTTGTCTTAGAAAATCGATTAATATTTTAAAATCCTTTACACCATCGTTGAACTTATCAAAGAATGCTTTTAGCATTGCTTTCTTTACATATTTTTCATTGATACCGGTCATAGGACATAATGATTTACTCTTTGTATGGGTGCCACATCGCCAAAAGACTTTATCTTTGCTCTGAGACCTTTGAAAATTGGCACCACAAAGGTTACATTTAAGTTTTCTTGATAATGGATATTTAGGTATATCCCCTCTGTCTTCGCCTTTTACACCTTGCCATAACAATTTGTTTGCTTTTTCAAAATCCTCATGAGAAATAATACCTTCATGATGATCTTTAACCAGGTACTGCTTTTTCTTTATTGTTAAACCGGCTGCTACATCTTCATCTGATACTGTCTTTCTACAAAGAACATCACCGGTATATCTTTCATTTTTAATGATATTTTTAATAGCTGTCGGCGTCCAATCCATCCTGCCATTTGCTTTTTTATATTTCTTAGTTATAAATCGCCTAGCAATCTGTAATAAAGAAAAACCTTCTAAATGGAGCTTAAACGCTTCTCTTACAATCTCAGCTTCTTCAGGTACTATGACCCACTGATCGTCTATTTTTTTGTATCCAAGCAATCTCACGAAGATTACATTGCCTTTTTCAAACATCTTATCGAAGGTCCATTTTCTACTTACAGATGCCAACTTTTTTTCAATAGCTAAAGTACTTCTTAGCTTTTCAAGAAGCATTTTACCCTCAGAAGTGCTGCTATCAATACCTTCTTCAAAAAAAATAATGCGGATGCCCATGGAAAGAATATCATGTATAGTATCCATGGCATTATTTAGTGATTCATTGAATTTAGAGAGGGAACCTACTAGAATAATTTCAATAGATTTCTTTTTAGCTTCTCTGACCAATCTCTCAAGATGATAAGAAGGAAAGTTACGATCACTATCTTTAAATGCACCAGTGTATTCCCAATATGGTTCATTGTTAATGTATTCAATTAGAGTCTTTTCCGCCTTATTTAATTGTTCTTCGCTATCTTCTGAATAATAATCTTGGAGATATACAGCTACCCTAACAGACTTCATTTCTTTTAACTTCCTTTCATCTATTTATCAAACTCATAAGGTCATTACAATTCAATAATAACCAAATCAATCTTGAGGAATATAAGATAATCGAGTTCTAAGATTAACATCTCCATATGGTCTTCCCTCATATTGTCTCTCAAGTTTCCTTCGTTGCTGTCTTGATAGTTTATAGTTCAAGTTTTCTAAGACAGAGTACCCATTATCATCAAGAACCTGAATCACTTGGTCTTGTGATTTATCATTAATTCTACAATACTTTTCTATCGCTAGTTTTGAAATAACCCTTGATTCTTTTACAATTTTAGCTACATCCGCTATCTCTTCATCAGGGAATAAAATATTCTTGCCATTAGGATAAAATGCATCGTGTAGTTTCTGATTCCATTTCTCATTCTGCTTAAACAATATTTTATGAGAGAAATTCGCAAAATTTTCTCCTTGTTTCATCTTAACAGCAAATGCACACTGTAAACCAGGTCTTTGAAAAGGTTGTAATCCTATCATCCTAAAGGGTTGATTTTCATCATATTCAATCATTATATTTGAGTAGATCCTTAAACATCCAATACCATCTTCTTTAATTCTGTACTCATTCTTTTCTGAATCGTAATAATGAGTAGCAAAGAATGCTGCTGTTGCAATGTCACTGGTGACATCAAGCAAATTGGTATTCAACTCATAATGCTGGGCAAGTGCTCTAAAATCTACTTTACAATAATCTTGAATTGCATATTTTACCTGAGGAAATTGCCCCAATATCAATTCAAATTCAAATAGCTTTAGTTCATCAATAAGTATCATTTCCTGCTTTCGCCGGCCATCCTCTCCAATATCTTCTGGTTTCCTTATCCGGAAAATACTCGGTACACAGGGATACAGTTCATCATAGTCTTTGTTCTCACCACGAAAATATCTTATAAACATATTGGGTGGAAACGCAGCTATGGTTCCATCTGGCATTTTCATTATATTAAAGTAAAGATTCCTTTTCAAATATCCGAATTCTTTGTCTTTGATATTAATGACCGGACTGCCCTCTTCAAGTTTTCGAATAGCTTCAAATATGTCCTCATAAATTATTTTATCATTCAAAAGCAAGTCACCTCCAGCAATCCGGATTACTGTTTACGAAAATCATCCCAAATTTTAAGCTCTTCTGATGATTCGAATTCTATCTCTTCTTCATGCATATCTTTTAGCATCCTAGGCTTCATCATATTACCATTTTTATCCAGCATTATGACTGGTCTGTAGGCTAACTTATTATAAATATCGTTAGGGTCATTGATTATAAGTGAATACTGTTCACTTATTTCCTTAAATATTTGTTTTCCGCTATCGCTTGCTATCATAATATTTGATGGATCCTCAACAATTCTTATAAATACATCATTGGCGCCAACATTTTTGTATTCCTTTATCTTAGCATCTAGAACTATATTGTGACCTTCATCTGGATTATTAAAAATCTCTAAATCAGCAAATCTATAAAAAAACATCAGTTGACTTTTATTGAATCTTTCAATAGTTATTCCCTTGGGAAGAACGAAAAAGTCGTATCTTACACTTCGATTTAAGTTAGGAATGTCTATGTATATACATCTGTCAAAGTCTTTTTCTGTAATACCAATTCCATCACTGCTCAAATTATATGGTATGTATAAGCTACACACTGGAAAAGCAAACGGTTCAAAATCATTGATGCTACCTAAATGCCCAATTTTATCAATCTTTGTTCCGTGACTTTTTACATGAACCACAGGCGAATATAACTGTCGATCATCAACAATTTCATAATAACCATGCCAGCTGAGAGAATTTATTTCAAACTCCGGTAACTTGTAATGTTTGAAATAGTTCCCTAAAACTACATGGTCAAAGTACATCCCTTTCCCAGCATCAATCATTATATCAGAATCACCTAGTTTGCTCTTTTTTGAGGGTTTGAAATTCATTTGAAATACTTTCTTACCATCTTTCAATAATACAAATTTGTGTTTCAAATGAATCACCTCCTAGTGTATACAAACGATCTGGGCTAACCTCTTCGTAATACTTTTGTGCTATCCAATCCATCCCTTTTTTCTCGACTAAATTTCATATTTGATTAATAACAATACTTCCATAACCGGTAAATCTAAATAACTTCATTAACTGATATCATAACACCAATATCTCCGGACTCACTAATTGTTACTCCGGTTCTGCCACTTCGGTATTTGGCACTTTAATCGCACATTATCCATCAGATTTTATTTTTAATAGTTGCCTTAAGCCTTGTTATAACATCAAGCATAATACTTCTATTCGTAAAATAGTTTACAAACAGTAAAATTACAGCGTTCATTATTACTAGAATTACTCCCGCAACAAAAAAATCTATATATGAGTGTAATTGAGGTAACGACTTTATCTCTAGCAAACTTATAGGGACCATCACAACTAAGCTAGGAATAATTAGTTTAAGAAAATTAGAAGTTGCTCCTGCAAAATATCTACTATGAATGTACAATATTTCAAGAAATGCCAACAAAACTGCTGTTACAAGAACAGATAGTAATATACCATAAAAACCAAATGCTATATTACCAATTATCATTACAATAACTAACACTATACTCGCAAAGGATTGTATTTTTCTTCCAACTTTAAATTTGCCTGCCATGTTAATTATATTTCCACTTGGTATATGAATAATCTCAAAAAAAGTTATGCAAATAAGCAATAATGCAATTATCCAGTTATAATAGTTAGTATCTGTTATCCCAATAGTATATAAACTAATAAAAGGCATGATAAGAACTGCAGCAGTGGATAATAAAGTAAACATGACATAATTTACAATGAACTCGTACTGTAAAAAAATTCTCAGTACATAATCAGACTCTCGCTCTGCTATTAATTTTCCAAACCCCATTCTAGGCGCATTTATAAATGCATAAATAACGCTTTTTAGTAATCGAAAAACATTGTTATATACAACATATACACTAGCATATACAGTTCCGACTGTCCCAGAGATAAATAAAATTGGGATTGTTGAATAAATCATGCTAGTTATTTTCTGAATAAAAATATCTTTAGTACCGCTAATAGCCTCATAATCAGGCTCTTCTCCAAAGTTTATACCTTCATACCTTTTTTTTGTGATATGAGCAATTAGCAAGCTATTTAATATTGCTCCTAACATTGTTGAGAATCGTACCAGCAACATATGTCCATTAAAAATAATAGTAGCCAATATAAGCATTTGAGTTAATATCAAAGTGGCAATTTGTATGCCGTTTAATATATATTCCTTATTTTCTGACTGTAATAATATCCTATATTTTGTTGCATAGAACAAATTGAAAGATGTTGATATTATTGTCATAAAAAACACTAAGAAAGAAGTCTTTATCGACAAGTCACTATTTATAATTAAGGCGTAACCAATTGATGCCCCTGATCCAATTAAAAAGAAAGATATACCTATCTTATTAAATATTTTACGAGTAGCAGAAAGAATCTTATTTATTGCGAGTTTATCGTTTGATGCCATTGGAGTGAATAAAGCAACATTAGTCGCAATAGTAAACCCACCTTCGATAACTAATAACATACTAATAAACTGGCTCGCAGTGGAATTCAGACCATTAAAATCAGAACCATACTCAACAATTACGAGTTTTGTAATTAGCAAAGCAAATACGCCATTTAATAGGGTTAGTGAAATTGCACTAAGTGCAGTCAGGATACTTTGCTTACTCTTGTTCATCTATTGATTTTTCTCCTAACATATCATTTATAATATTTATGAAATTACTCGCAACTGCACTACCTGTGTATTCGCCTAATCTATTATTTATTTCATCGAATGATAGGTTCAGACCACTATTTTCTTTACAGAAATTTTCCAATTCAAATAAATAGTCTCGATTTTCTGCTTCCCATTCTTTTATAATTAATACTTTGGGATATCTTTGGAGATATTTTACGGCTGGATCATTTTTAATCTTAGAAAAATGGATTATTGGTTTACCTACGCTCATATACTCAAATACTTTCCCTGGAACCTGGTGTTCAACAGTATTACCAATATTTATTAAAATATCCGCTTTGGTCAAATTATAAAGTGCTGTATCTCTATTTTGATATGGAATTACGGATGGTAAAAACTTCTGATCCGTATAACTCTGGATTTTTTCTTTGTTGAAATTTGTCATCAAAGTCAAATGAATACTATTATCAATCTTTGAAAATAATTTTAAAACAAATCTTGGATTTCTTATATTATCATATAATTGTCCAGTAAATAGACAGTTTATTTTATTTGCTTTCATAAAATTATGTTCTACATTATTCTGATTAAAAACAATCGGTTCTAAATTCCCAAAAGGTAATGCAATAATTTTTTCCGTCATTTTAATAAATTTATTTTTTTTGTAAAATTCATATAACTCTGGTGTTAAAATAGCAATATCACACTTATCCAATATTCTTTTTTCATCTTCTGTCATTTTTTTTCTGAGTCTAGCATTTGCAGTAAGCTCATTATTATAAGCAAAAGGATCAAATTCAAAAACCATCCATTTAACTTTATCACCTTTATATTTTTTAATTTCTTCTGCAATATAGTGACTTTGAAATGGTTGGGATATAGAGATTATAATATCGTAATTATTTTCTTTATCTAGTTCTAATGCTTTTTCACAAACTCTCTTTATTTCCCATCCTCCTGTTCCTTTCTCATTAGCGAATAATACATAGCTCATATAAAAAAAAGATTTTGAAATAACAGTAAATAAACTAGTCATTTTTTTTAATATGAAATTAGAGTTTACTTTATTCAATTCATTTAGATAATATGTGTTCATAATCCTATAATCATCTACTCTGTATATGGTTTTATTACCATTTTTATCACAAGGCGGAATATCCATTCTTTTTCTATTAGTAATTATATCAACATTATAAACATTAGATATTTTTTCAATTAAGGGCGTCATACAATTAGCAACAGATGAAGGATTTGGCGAATAATTAGCTAAAATAACAAGTATACTTTTCATCGAGATTTCCTCCACACCATCTTATTTACTATTCCTGTATAGCTCTGAATTATTTTAATCACCTTGGTACTAACATTCTCATCTACATAATTCGGAACGTCTTCTCCAATATCGCCTTGAGCATTCATCTCAACTGCCATATCCACTGCTTGAAGAACTTGTTCAGTAGTTATGCTACCAATGACCATATTACCCTTATCCAAGGCTTCTGGTCTCTCTGTACTAGTTCTCACAGACACTGCAGGAAATTTAAAATAGGAAGCCTCTTCTGCAATAGTCCCGCTATCAGACACTACACAAAACGAATTCTGCTGAAGATGATTATAGTCAGCAAATCCAAATGGCTGTAAACTTCTCACGTTTGGATGAAATTTAAATCCTCGTTGCTCAATGAACTTCCTGCTTCTTGGATGTGTGCTATAGATAACTGGCAGATCGTAATTTTCAGCCATGGCATTGACAGCATTCATTAAAGCCATGAAATTATCTTCATTATCGATATTTTCTTCACGGTGAGCTGATAAAAGAATGTACTTACCCTTTTGTAATCCTAATGTCTCGAGTACTTTGCTGCTATCGATTTTCTCTTTATTTACCTTTAATACTTCAGCCATTGGTGACCCAACAACATAAGTTCTATCTTTAGGGACACCTTCCCAATTTAAATAATTTCTTGCATGTTCTGTATAACATAGGTTTACATCACTTGTGTGATCAACAATTCTTCTGTTAATCTCTTCTGGGAGGTTTTCATCAAAACATCGATTTCCTGCTTCCATGTGGAAAATCGGAATCTTAAGCCTCTTTGCAGAAATCACGCTTAGACATGAATTGGTATCACCTAGCACAAGTAACGCATCCGGTTGTTCTTGCACCATGATTTCATAAGACTTAGCTAATACATTCCCCATGGTTTGACCTAAATTATCCCCTACAACATTAAGATAAAAATTAGGCTCCCTTATACCTAGATTTTCAAAAAACACTTGATTCAGTTCATAATCATAATTCTGACCTGTATGAACCAATATATGTTCAAAGTACTTATCGCTTTTCTTAATCACTTCAGAAAGTTTTATGATTTCAGGGCGAGTACCCACGATTGTCATTAATTTTAATTTTTTCATTAAACCTGCCCCCTATTTGAAGTAATGTGGATAGAGATCTTTATGATTATCTATCCATTCTTTCATCTCAGCTACCATAGCCTCATATCCAGGTACTTTAAATGAAAAATCAGTTCGATTGTTAATTAAAGATTTATCTAGTGAAAGATTATCACTTGGTAGAATCTCAATCTGACCATCTTTCAAATATTTATTGAATAGCTTTAATAACTCATACTTACTAATAGTTTCATTATTAACCAGATTGTAAAGTCCTGTTAGATTTTCTTTTAGAGCCTGTTCCATTGCTTTTGCTAATGTCAACGTTGTTACGCCAGTCCATATGGCTTTAGTGAACCCATTA
>CAZFTH010000071.1:0-7678 GCA_964521745.1 uncultured Peptostreptococcaceae bacterium | reverse complement strand
TACTGAAATATAATATAAGAACCACAAAATAAATTATACAAAACAATAAAAAAAGTTTTCTTTGATAGTAATTCAAAGAAAACTTTTTGTCTAGTAAATTATTTAATCTTCAAGATTATGGTATACATTTTGAACGTCATCATCTTCCTCTAACATATCCATCATCTTATCCATACTTTTCTTTTGGTCATCAGAAATAGCTGTATATGTTTGAGGTATCATTTCAATATCTGCCGTAACAAATGAATAACCATGACCAGATAAGGCATCTTTAACTTGTAAGAAGCTTTCGATATCAGTTAAAACTACAAAACAATCTTCTTCAGTAATAAAATCTTCAGCTCCAGCTTCTAAAGCTTGCTCCATAAGCGTATCTTCAGATATATCATCAGATTTTTCTATTATAATTTGGCCTTTTCTATCAAACATAAAGCTAACGCATCCAGCAGTTCCTAGATTCCCGCCATTTTTATCAAGATAGTATCTCATGTTTCCAGCAGTTCTATTTTTATTGTCAGTAAGAGTTTCTATAATAACTGCTACACCACCAGGTCCATACCCTTCATAGGTTATATGCTCATAACTTTCTGAATCTCCTGAGCCTATTCCTTTTTTTATAGCTCTTTCAATATTGTCGTTGGGCATATTTTCACTTTTAGCTTTATCTATAGCATTTTTTAAAGTTGCATTATACTCAGGGTCTCCTCCACCCATTTTAGCAGCTACCGAAATAAGTCTAGCATATTTAGTAAAGATTTTTGCTCTTTTTGCATCTTGTTTACCTTTTTTGTTGATTATGTTTCCTATACGTCCCACATTCAATCCTCCTTGATTAGCTAAATCAAATTAACTATAAAATTTTAACACAAATTAAATCTATAGTAAATGGTATGATTTAGTTAACAACAATATAATATAGGAAAACTATGATACTTAGAGTAAAATATTTAAAAATAATTTAATTAAAACTACTTATCTTTCACCTAAAATTGCATAGACACAATCTCCATATACTATCTCTAAATTATTATCTTTAGCTTTTTGAATAACTTCTTCATTCCAAGTCCCAGGTTGAAACCAAATATACTTCACGCCTAACTTTACAGCATCATCTATAACTTTTAATGCTACTTTTTCATTCACTATAACATCAATACAATCAATTTTTCTATCAATCTCATCTAAAGATCCGAATACTTCAACTTCAGCTATTTTTTGCCCTTTATATTTAGGATTTATTCCAAAAACATTATAGCCATGGTTTTTCATTCTTACAGGTATTTTATATCCAAACTTACTTTCATCAGAAGTCGTTCCATAAACTGCCCAATTTTTAGATTCTAACATTATTTTTTTAATTTCTTCCATATTCATTACAATTCCTCCTTGTTAAAATAATTTATAGAATTATGAATTCATCATTTACATAATCTAATAGAATTGAGTCTTTTATTTCTATTGTAGCATTTCCAGATGTAATATCATTAATTATATTAATGTTAAATTCAATATCTTTTGGTTTAATAAATATAGTAATTTTTACTGTATCTTCAAATTTAGGTTTTTCTGCAATAATACCTCTTGTACTTATGTCATTTTTAATTTTACCCCAAAAATTGTAGTCAAAAATAATTTCAATAGGCGTATAATTTTTTTTATGTGATATAACTGAATTATCAATGGTCTTTTTAGTCGATTTAGAATATGCTCTTACTAAACCTCCAGCTCCTAATTTTATGCCACCAAAGTATCTCGTTATTACAATCACTACATTAGTAATGTTTTCTTTCTTTAAAAGTTCTATTATAGGTATCCCTGCGGTACCTGATGGTTCTCCATCATCAGAATATCTTTGTTTATTCATGGTTTTGCCTAAAATATAAGCTGAAACATTATGAGTTGCGTCTTTATTTTTCTTTTTAATTTCATTTATAAAAGACAAAGCCTCTTCTTCAGATTCAACATGTTTGCTATATCCAATAAACTTTGATTTCTCTATTATAATAATTGATTCTCCTGATTTAAAAATAGTTTTATACTCATTCAATTTATATACCTCATATTTTTCTATCTAAAATAATTTCCATTGAAAACTTTGCAGCTCTTCTAACATACTCCTTCTCGTTTTTGTTATTATAAATTTCATTAAGCTTATATATATCTTCAATTTTAGCAATTTTCCCAAAAGCTAATATTGCATATTGTTTAACTTGTGGTTTTGAATCTTTCATTCCTATTGATAAATAAGGCAAAAAATCAATATCAGCAATTTTTCCCATAGCTGAATAAGTTATCCTTCTAACATTTCCATGTGGATGGCTAGAGTAATATTTTAAATTATCATTAAATTTTTTTATCTTCAATTCCCCGATTGTCCAGATTATTACAATCAAATCTTCTATATTATTTGTTTTTAATATGCACTTTGTAATATCATCTAAAAGTTGCTTTATTTCTTTTTCCTTAGTAACTTTTAAATAATTCTCTCTTTCTAGTTTTGATAAAGAAAGGTATTTAGATAAGATATCAGTTTTGTCTATTTTTTTTTCAAATAATAAAAGTTCTTTTTTTGCTTCATAAATATGGAATTTAATTACTTCCTCATCCAAATTTCTAATTTTTGAAATTTGATAAATGCTTTTATTTTCTAAGAACAAAAGATAAGAAATTTTATTTTCACTTAAATGTTCTATGTTTTCCCAAAGCAATTTCATTTTAAATAACCTCATTAACAACATACTCTTTATAACGCCCATAGTCTTCATCAGTTACATTTAGCTGTACTAAAACTCCACCTTCAGAATAATTTTCTTCAAAGTTATATTTTTTGTGTAGCGAATTTATAATCTCACCCTTAGAAAAAGGGATTAGCAACTCTACTTCTTTTAAGTTAGAATTAATATATTTTTCAATTTTATCTAATAATTGTTCATTGTTATACCCACTTTTAGCAGATATAAATACATACTCATCTTTTGGTTTATATCCTAGTTCATAATTAACTTTATCAGCTTTATTAAAAACATAAATCATGGGTTTATCTACAACCCCAATCTCTTTTAAAACAGACAGTGTGGTATTAATTTGCAAATTAAAATGTTCATTAGATGCATCAACTACATGTAAAAGTAAGTCAGCGTAACTTACTTCTTCTAGCGTAGCTTTAAAAGCTTCAACTAAATAATGAGGTAAATCTGAAACAAACCCTACTGTATCAGTCACTAGATATTCTTTGTTTGATGGCAAAACTGCTTTCCTTAACGAAACATCTAGAGTAGCAAATAACATATCTTTAACAAAAACATCTTTTTCTGAATTGTATTCTTTATGTGAATGAATAAGTTTATTTAGCAATGTTGATTTTCCTGCATTTGTGTATCCTACTAATGCAACAATTGGTAAATTCGATTTCAATCTCTTAGTTCTTTGAATTTCTCTATTCTTTTTTATTTCTTTTAATTCCTTTTGTATATCATAAATTCTGTCTCTTATATGTCTTTTATCTGTCTCTAATTTTTTTTCTCCCGGACCTTTTGTCCCTATACCCGCACCTAACCTTGACATTTCTTTTCCAATTCCAATTAATCGTGGAAGTCTATACTTATATTGCGCTAGTTCAACTTGAAGTTTTCCTTCTCTTGATAATGCTCTTTTAGCAAATATATCTAATATAAGCGCAGTTCTATCTATAACATCTACGCCAATTATTTCTTCCAAATTTCTAAGTTGTGCTCCAGAAAGTTCTTCGTTAAATACAACAAGATTTGCCTGCATATTATTAACATATTCTTTTACTTCTTCAGCCTTGCCTCTACCGACATAATATGCTACATCATAATTATCTTTATTTTGAATCATACTTCCTAGAACTATACCTCCAGCTGCTTTAGCAAGTTCTTCAAGTTCAAGCATAGATTCTTCTATATTTGTTTTTGAGGTATTCTTTTTATAATCTGTAACATTCAGACCTACTAATATCATTTTATCTTCAATTTTTTTATTATTATCTCTCATTAAAATTACCTCATTTACAATTGTATTTTTTATTATTATACCTTAAAGTCAAAACTTATTAAATGTTACAGTTTATAAAAATTTATATTATAATAAATGACTTATGATATAATATATTGGATGAAATTAAGGAGGTAATATATGAGTAGTAAAAATACAGAGGCTTCAAACAATAAAGTCTCCAAAAATAAAAAGAAAAAAAGAGTAAGTATTTTTAGGGTGATAATACTGTTTTTTTTATCTTTATTTATAATAGGCTCAGCTCTTGGACTTGGATTACTTTTTGCTGTAGTAAAAACAGCTCAACCAATAAATGCGGCAAGTATACAAAACATGCTTGATGAAAGCTCATTTATTTATGATTCAAATGGAAATTTGATTGAAAAAGTTCATGGTTCAAATTATAGAACAATAGTTTCCCTAGAAAAAATTCCAAAAGATTTACAAGAAGCTGTTATTTCAATAGAAGATGAAAGATTTTACAGTCACCCAGGTGTAGATATTAAAAGAATTGGTGGGGCTTTACTATACGATATAAAAACTAGAAGTTTAGCTCAAGGAGCTTCTACTATAACAATGCAGTTAGCAAAAAATTTATATACGTCTCCAGAAAAAGATATTACTAGAAAAATTAAAGATGCATATTATGCATTAGAAATTGAAAAACAACTAAATAAAGACCAGATTTTACATGCATATTTAAATACCATGTCGCTTGGACGAGGTTCAATAGGCGTTCAGGCTGCATCTCAAACATATTTTTCTAAAGATGTCTCTGAATTAAATCTAGCTGAATGTGCAATGATTGCTGGTATCACTAAGTATCCATATAAATTTTCTCCATATGTAACGTCAATTATTGATATAAATGATGATTTGTCGAATTTAGAATTAGTTGTTTTACCAAGTACTGAAGATACTCCTATGCCTAGCGAGAATGACTTATTGATTTATAATAATGCTTTAAATTTAGGCAAGATAGATAATTTTGAATATAATTTATTAAAAAAGGGAGATGTTTATTTAAGAAAAGCTATTCTTAATCAAGAGTCCAAAAAAAGACAAGAAACAGTTTTATATAAAATGAATGAACTTGGATATATATCTGATATAGAGTATAAAGAAGCTCTTAACTATAACATAGTAATAAAAATCGGAAAGAAAAAAGAGCAAGGAATTTCGACTTATTTCATAGATAAGTTAAAGCAAGACGTTATTACTTCTTTTATGCAAAAAGGTTATACAGAAGATGAAGCTATCGATATATTATATAATGGTGGTCTTAGAATATATTCTACACTAGACACAAGTATTCAAAAGATTTTGGAAAAAGAATTTGAAAATAATAATAATTTTCCTGGATCATATACTGACGAAAATGGTATTGTTCAGCCTCAAAGCGCTATGGTTATAATGGATCAATTTTCAGGAGAAGTAAAAGGTCTTGTCGGAGGCAGAGGAATTGGTGGAAATAGAATTTATAATAGAGCTCTTAATCCTAGGCAACCAGGTTCTTCAATTAAACCACTTGCAGTTTACCTTCCCGCTTTAGCAAAAGGTATTACTGCAGCAGATGTATATGATGACGCTCCTAGAGATGATGGTAAAGGTGGGTATTGGCCTAAAAATGTAGGAGCATATTATGGTCCTTCTACTGTAAGACAATTAATTGAACGCTCTTCAAATGTAGGGGCAGTTAAAATTGGCGAAACCTTATCATCAACACCTGAGCAATCTATCAATACTATGATTACTTTTCTTCAAAAACTTGGTATTACAACAATAGTTACTAGAGATCAAAATCCAAAGGTTAATGATGAAAACTTGTCCTTAACTTTGGGTGGTATGACAAAAGGATTAACTCCATTAGAAATAACTTCTGCATACACTGCTATAGCTAATCAAGGTAAACAATCAAGACCCATATTTTTTACAAGAGTTGAAAACTCTAATGGAGATATTATTTTTGAAAATAAAAATATAACTAAAGAAATTATAGATCCTCAATCAGCATATATATTAGCGGATATGTTAAAAAGTGCAGTTACAAATGGTTCGGGTAAACAAGCTATGTTATCAGGAATCACAACAGCTGGTAAAACAGGTACAACATCTGATAAAAAAGATGCATGGTTTGTAGGTTTCACACCATTTTATACAGCCGCTACATGGATTGGAACAGATATGCCTACAGAACTTTCTCATGGCAGTGCAATGTCTGCAAAATTATGGAAAAAAGTTATGGATCAAGTTCATGAAAATATAAAAAACAAAGAATTTGCTAGACCAAACGGAATTACAGAAGTATCAATTTGTAAAATTTCTGGTCAACTATTAACTGAAGCATGCAACCGAGCTGGAACCGCTACTAGTGAAATATTTAAATCTGGTACTGCTCCAACTGGATATTGTGAACTTCACAACGATTACAATACTCCAATAGAAGATGAGCTTTTAGATGAAGATTTATTTCCTGATGAAGATGTTGAAAACATCGATGACGAAGAAGATGAAAATCCTTCTAATATTAATTCTTCAAACACTGATTTAAATAATAAAAACCAAAACGAAGATAACAATGATAATAATAGCAACAATAATAGTAATCAAATAAATCCTCCTACATCTGAGGATATTATTCCAATTTTTGAAAATCCGTAAATAAAAATAAGATTTTTTAATAGAGTCACTAGAATATTTTTAATAATAAAAATGAATTAAAAAACACCATAAATTATATTATGATATGCTCCCCTAAGGTGAACAGATTAGATAAAAACAATCTGCTCATTGAAAGGGCGCATATCATTAATTATTTACAGTGCATTTTTGACTTTATATGAAGAAACTAGTAAAATTAATTTCTTTTATCTACAGCTCTTCTTAAAATATAATTTTCATTAACTGAAGTTTCTAATTTAACATATACTTCTTGTTTAGGAACATTTGATGATTGTAGTATATTATTCTTACTATCTTTAATTTCCAATATTTGAGAAATCAAAACCGTGTTACTATCAGGTCCTATTATCTCAACAATTTCTCCTTTAGAAAACTTATTTCTTTGTTCTATAAGTGCATAGCCTTCTTGATTAGTACCACTTTTAACTAAACCAACAAAATCAAAATTCCTTATATATGAACTTGAACCATAGTTTTGAGATTCAGATGTATCGTCAGATTCAAAAAATGCTGTTGTAAAATCCCTATAGCTCACTTTCATAAGCTCATCCATCCAAGCTTCATTAAACTTCCAATTTTCAGTATCCTCGTAATATGCGTCTATGGCCATTCTATATGCCCTAACTACAGTTGCAACATAATATGAAGTCTTAATTCTTCCCTCAATTTTTAAGCTATCTATCCCTGATTTAATTAGTTCAGGGATATATTCTATAAGACACAAATCTTTGGAGTTGAAGAAATATGTTCCTCTATCATCTTGCTCAACTGGATAAAATTGTCCTGGACGCTTTTCTTCCATTAGAGCGTAATTCCATCTGCAAGGTTGTGCACATTCGCCTCTATTAGCATCTCTAGAAGTAAAATAATTGCTGATTAAGCATCTTCCAGAGTATGAAATGCACATTGCCCCATGAACAAACGCCTCTAATTCAAGCGTTGAAGGAATATTATTTTTGAAATCCTTTAACTCATCTAAAGA
>CAZFTH010000070.1:0-7729 GCA_964521745.1 uncultured Peptostreptococcaceae bacterium | reverse complement strand
GACTCGGTCAATATAAAGTGTAAATGTTTTCTAATTTTTTGACAATAATCCTATCCACTCACTACATTTTTGTCAGCAATACTATCAACTCACAAGCCCAAAAGTCAATCTATCCACTCAACCTTATACTTTCATAGTCTTAGATAAGTTCCCACAAAATAAAAAACCGTGATTATCCTTCTGGCATGAAACCAGATCTCAAATCACGGAAAGTCCTTATTTACTTACATTTCTGCACTTTTACTTCTCCACCCTTGACATCAATACTACCGTCTCAACGTGGCTCGAGAGGACAGCAAGTACGTTAAATGCATACTCATGTTTATGGGAACATATCCACTGACTTCTTTCTGTTTGTGAAAACATATTCACCACCATGCTGAACCGTTCCTCAACTCTGCAAATTAAATGTTCTAAAAGATTAATAATTGTGTGAGTAAAAATCAATTATTGGTACTCCTTTATCAATTAAATAGTTTCCAATTGCTCTTTCGATATCACCTCTTGTATACCCATTAGGAATATTGAATAACGGAAACACCAATACAAAAGAGGTATCCCAGACTTTACCTAATTGATGAACTAATATTCCTGACGTAGTATGTTTCCACACCCATTTCTTTTGTTTCAAAAATGAATTATATCTCCATTCCTTTGTATCATATTCTGCTGTGTTATTGGGTATATCAAAGTTTATGTCATTACTAGTTGCCACGACCCCTAAATAGCGGTCTTTGGTGAACTTCATCCAAACAATATCTCCTAGTTCATCTAATACATAATCTCTTTTTATCTTTTCATAATCTATTTGCAAAGGATTATATATTACAGGTTCCGCCACTGTATTCATTCCAATAGACCTAAAAAAATCATTGACATATGTAGTAATAACATTAACATCTACTGGTGAAAAAGATGCTTGCTCTATTGCTTTATCTAACCTGTATCTATTTCCAAAGTGGACTGAACATCTATAATCTCCTTTTACACCAATAGGTGGAGTACTAGGAAAGCACTGGAAAAATCGTTGCATTTTTTCAATCATTATTATACCCCCGTAAGTCCAAACTTATAATAATACATCACTACAATTCTTATGTGAAATTAATCACTCTACAAATTAAAATCTTCTTCAGTGCATTTGCGAATAATTCGTTTTGTCTTATCTACAGGCAGTGGAAAATTCTCCTCAGAGAAGTATTCAATATTCACAACTTCAACCGTAGCAATATGGTTATCCCCTCCGGCAGTAACTAAAACAAAATCGCCAACCTCAATACTATCATCATCAGTTATGTAATAGTAACTTTTGTGCCCATTATCAAAGGCTACACTACAAAAGATATAATCATTTTTGTGACGTTTTACTTTTCCGTAGATAGATGGGTTTAATATTTCTCTAAAACCATAAAATCTCATAAAGCTAAATACTTTTTCAGCAAAATCAGCAAAATCATCTGGTAATCCTTTTTTATCGTATATTCCTTTAATTACACGTTGAGGATTTTTTTTATAATCAATGGTTATGGTATATTGCTTTGTTTCGTTTGGTGTAACAATAACATCAGATGGATTGCCTTCGATATATTCAAACAAATAATCTGCATCTAAATCATCAAGTAATTCCACCACACCATCTTGAACCTTATATTTATGAGAAATAGTGCAGCAAGTTCCAATGTTTTGGATATGCTCAATGCTTTCTGTTTCTCTATCAATTATCAGTTGCTCAGTATAATTCCAAGTTACAAAGCTGGAATCTCCACTAATAGGCTGCTTAGGTTTGATTTTTGTAATTCTGTGGTAATCAACAGTAATTCGATTTACCTTATCTGGTTTAAAACTACCATCAAAAACATATAAATCTTCTATTTCTAATGAGTCACGAATTAGGTCTGAAATATCAACTCCATCTACCTCAAAATTAGCACACAGCGAACCTCTAAATTTATATACCTTACCCTCTGTATTTGTTATGTCCATTTCCCAATTACCAATATCTGTTGCAAAAATCTCATCATATTCATCACTAAAATAGGTTGCTACTTTTTGCAGAATATTTTCAGCTACAGCTTTTTCTATTTTGTAATTTTTAGTTTGAGCCTTCTCATATTTACCAAAGCTATCACCAAACGCATATGCAGAGAACCAGACCCGCCCTTCGGAATTGATAGTTATATGCTGCTCGACTATATCATTTGGTTCAGGACAAGGACCATACCCCATACAGTTAGAGACAATTCGAATCTTCTTTGGCTTCCCTTTAAAGATAAAAGGGGTTTCTCCTGTTAGCACGGACAGTCTACTCAGTGCCAAAATAAACCATGAACGGTTTTTAAAGTCCAAAATTTCTTCCCCTGTATAGGCCCAATGATTAAAGTATCTCCACATTGAATAAATAGCTGAACCCAACAATTTTATATCAGTGACTGTATCTATAATATTATCAAGTTCCTCATAATTATGTACGGCAGCTCCATAAGTTTCTTCAAAAGACTTGCCACAGTCCATCTCAAATCCAAGTGCGTCACAATCATCTGCCATATGGTGATCTACCAATTCTATATAATTAATTTTTGGGTCACGAAATTTATCGCACCATCTTACTGCAAAATCATTGATTTGTCTCATATCTGCCACTGTGGTCAACTCCCTTCTTTACCCATTTATTACATCATTACTTTTTAGGGTTAATCTTTCCTTTTGTTGCTATCGAGAGTGCAGTACCTCCAACTAAAACTACCACTCCCAATGCAGCTTTACCAGTATCCTTGATTCGTTTAACTTGCTCATTTCTACAATTTTCACAATATTTATGTTTATATCCCTCTGGGAGAGATCTTTGGCACTTCTTATTTTTACATTTCTTCTCCATCTTCTTTTCCTCCTAAAAGCTTGTGTTCTTCATTAAAAGGTAATACCTGAATCTTCTTTTCTATATCTGGCAGTGTCTTCGACCAATAATTTTCTGGTGATGGATCAATTAAATCCAATCGCTCTACCAATCCTTTGGTTTCAAGGTATGCTTTTTGTATATACCCCGCATAATACTGAAGGCTTAAGCTTGCCGCCTCAGTTTCTCCCATTTCATGATAAGCAATCGCTTCAGATAATGAAACCATATTGACTGCACATAGACTTTCTCGAATTTCATTAATTCTCGAATTAACTTTTTCTGGAGTAGCACCAGAGACAAGTTTACCCCAGAATGATTCCGGTTGATTCTTAATAAATGTCAGATTAGCATTTTGACTTTGCATTAGAAGATTTCTGCTATCTTCTGCATCTGAGGTAACTCGCAATAAAGCCATTGCTTTTAGTTCTGGATTTTTTATTGTCATTGCTTGCAATAATTTCTGTTGGCAACTATATGCTGTGGCCAATCTATCATATTCTTGCCCTTGCCTTACTTCTTCAACTGCAACCTGTATAAGTTGAATCTGCTCTGCTATTTGAGCCATCTGCATTTGAGTTGCATAACTCGTCATGGCCTGGGATATTTCAGGTGTCACCTTTACGCTCTTTAGTGAAACCGTTGATACTATTCTATTAGTATTCGGATTTACAAGGTTTGCCATTAAGGAGCCATCTTTTTTTGTCATCAGCTTTAGAACCCCTTGAGCTATTTGAGACTTCTGCTCATCTGTCAAAATAGCCTGAAATTTTTCATCGGGAATACTGGCCTTTACTGCATTTATAAACGATGGCGCAGAATAGAGCATATTTTCAATTTTACGCAATGTAATCTTTGCACTTTTAAGCAAATGTTTAGCAACTTCTGGTACTGAGGAAAAGTATACCTCTACATCAGTACAATAGTCTGAAGCATCAACTATCTCAATATTATCTGGAGAAATATAAATTGTGCCATCCATATGCACACCTACCTTCTATAGTGTATTCTATAATACAGTTTGTAAATTTTGCGAAATACTATCTACTTGGATTATTTTGCTTTTCCAAAGCTATTCTTTTTCCGCTCAAATCAATTGATGCTATCTTATATCCAGCTGATAATATTGTATTAGGCAATGTATGTGTCGGTGATGGCTGCCAGTAAGCCAAATAAGTGTATGCCGATTTGCATAATGTCATTCCGATTATATTTTCAATTTCAGCAAAGGATAGCGTAATCTCACTTTTACCTGATGATAATAAATACTGTTTTAAACCACTAAACTTATCTACAGATTTTTTATCTTCTGATAACTCTCCAACTGCTACAAGTGCATTATTCAATTCATCAAATTTATCAAGCATCCATGCAAATAGTTCATCTTGTTTTTCAGGATTAAAAATTCCACCTTCACGTTTAAACAAAATTCTCTTTGCATTACTCTTTTCTCTGCTTGAATACCAGTCTAGCTTATCGCCAAATGCCTCTTCTATTTCTTCCTTTTTACTTTCAAGTCTTAAGAAAACATCAGAATTCTCGGCATAAATTAAAATGGCTAAGAACTTACTACGAGTAATAGTAAATGCTATATGAAAATCTGTAGTTCCAACAGACACTGCATACCAACCATCCGTTGATGGTTTTCTAATTGCCACCGTTTCTCCATAACCTTCATGATGGCAATAATTAACAAAGTTTGTCCAGAATTTTATTCTTAGATTTTCAAGTTCTGTTCCTCCAGTAATATGTTCTATCTCATTTGGAGTTTTTTTACCTAGCCCCACGACTTCTTCCCATTGTTCTTCAACTATTTCATTTGGAACTTCTCTGCCATCTACAGCAAACGATATATATACCAACTTTTCTAGTTGTTCTTTATTAAAACTAAATTCCCATCTTTTTTCCATAAAGCGTAACAACTTCTTGCTGCGTTCATATATCCTATCAGCTGTCCAGTCTATTTCATTTGACACTTCGATTTCGGAATGAGATCCATTTTGGTATCCTCTTCTGCCATTAGGCTTGGACGTTTTCTTATCTTCAAAGCTATCATTCTGCAAAGCCGAGTTAATGCTTTGAGAAAGTGGTAACAGATTACCTAATGCACATGACAACAACTCGATTTCCTCATCATCAAATTGTCTGAACTGATTTTTCCAATAATACTTTGCAGGTGTCTGTGGAAGAATGTGTTCAATGGATACTTTGTCTTTTTCTGTTTTAGTGAACATTTCCCAGCTAACCTTATCGATGTTATTTTTCTTTGCCAGTTGGAATTCATATTCGTACAAAAAGTACTTTATTGAGTTCCAGTAATAGAACCCACCCATATTATCAAAATGCTTTTCAATTTTTGTAACAAAGTTAGGTAGAGCATATTCTATATTGGTATTTGTAGTTTCATTAATATCATCAATCAAATCATCAATGCTCTTTTGTTTTAAATAGATACTACGAGTAGCACGGTAATATTCACTACTTCTAAAGGTCGCATTAAAATATCCCATTCTGAAACAGATAAATAAAAATCTCTCTATTGCTTTAAATACCTCTATACGTTTGGCTGCAACCAAATCTCTTCGACTTATGATTACCATGACAAGTGGTCTAAAATGGCCTATCCCTATACGATTCAAGCGATCAACCCATACTTTTTCTTCCTGCAATAAATTATCGCTTTGCAATGGAAAGAAAGTATCATACCAGTATTTTGAGATATCTTTTAGGCTATTTACATATTCAGAAATTTCACAGGGTTCCAATTTGGATATTTCCATTATATCTATCTCTGGCTCTGAATTTTCGTCCTCATCTTCTATTTCTACATCAATATCAAAATCGATATCAGTTTCTTGCATTGTTCCGTCTACTGGAACGGTTTTCTTTTCAAAGATATTCTTGGCAGAAAATTTGTTTAAAAGAAAGTGTATGTAGTCATCACCTTTTTTGCGAGAATAGGAAAAATAACTAATCCAATGTGCTCTTAAAAATTCATCATCCACCAACGGTGTCTTTTCATTCCTACCAAGTTGATAATATACCTCTTTCCATGCGTCATTTATTTGTTTTCTGAGGTTTTCTTTATCCAGCTCATCAAACTTAGCATCTGAATAAAGAGTAGTCAGATATATTAGTCTGTTCTTTAACAATTCAAGGTTCGTCAATTTCTTTCCACGGTTATTCATTGTTTCAAAGGCAACAAATACATCGTAATCATCATCTATTTCATGAATATTAAACATAAGCCTTAATGTCAGTTTAAGATATAGATTACTAAGTCCTTCTAATCCTTCGTTTTTATAAAGAGCAGATAAGTTCTCTGAAAAAAATGTCTTCGCATATTTTAGATTCTTTGTATAGTAGGTTTCGTTCACTGTGCCTGAATATGGTTCGTTAAAAACTCTATATCGAAGATAGTCTGCACTTGGGTTATCCACCTCATATCCAAATAAATATGTGGTAATTTGATTGTTTGGTGGTCTATGCTGGCAAATATACTTGGCTATTACATCTTTTAATGTGTCATAACCAAGGACAATTTCCTCGTCCGGTTTACCTTCATTCTCATTCAAAGAACGAGTGAATTCAACAATTTCATTCAACAAAATAATAAATGTAGTAAGCCTCTGCTGCCCATCAACAATATGGCAGGCCTTAAACCCCTTATCCACCATCCACAAATCACTACCCCAAGTTTTTGTTTCACTGCGTTTCAGTGTTTTCAACGATAACAAACCTGTGTAATGATACCTACTATCTTGTAAATTTACTAAATCATCCCAAAAATCTACAAGTTGCGATTGCTGCCATGCATATCCGCGCTGATAGTCTGGTATTCTAAACAATCTATTCTGAAATAATAATGACAATGGTTGCAATTCACTAGCCATTTCAAGCACCTCTCCGTTGATTTATTTTGCTTCTGTTTATACATAGGTAAGCTCCATATTATAGCCAAGAGCCTCCATCATCTGCCAAATTTCTTGTTTACCACACCATCCTGTTTTTTGATGATACTATTCACATAGGATTTCGTAGTATTTATGTTTTCCTATATTTTTGTCTGTGTAATCTCATTCACTATAAGCTTAACTTTAACATCGAGTTCTATATTATTCTTAATCATGTTCTAAACCTCTGCTTGTTTGACATCAACTTGTTTCACAATTCAGATAACTTATTGTAGTACACTTTTTTATAATTTTCAATTACCACAACAGAAAACACCCTTCATTTATGCAAAGTGCTTACTTCTTTATCCCTGACTTTAATACTCAAATCTATCAAAGTTTTTATCATCAAGTTCAATATCGTCTTTATTATTAGGCATTTTAACATTCATTTTGTATTTATAAATCTATATACAAAAAGAGCTTGAAATTTCAGTAATATACTGATTTTCAAACTCTTTTATCCCTACCTATTTTATTGTAAAATATATCATTTTCCTAAATACTGTTTACTATATATCGCTCTGCATATTCAGCATGTTTATAAATCAAGCTCAGATATTTTTTTCATAGTATTTAAGTTAGTAGCTACTACTTTATTGTTTGATAGAGTGTAAATAGTATCTCCTATATAAATTATTCTTTGGATATTGTCCTCGTAAGAATACATATATGGGTTGTACTCTTCAATATGAGTTATGCTTCCTTTTAAATCTATTCCTTTATCAGCAGAAACATTATAGATATAAGCTCCTTGGAATACCTGCTCTCCATACTGAGGGAATCCCCACTGATCTTGTTTTTGATCTGGCTTAACCTTTGCTACAGATATAGGGAATCCCATTAAGCCTCTTGATTTATCATACATTAGGGCTTTATGGTT
>CAZFTH010000069.1:0-7779 GCA_964521745.1 uncultured Peptostreptococcaceae bacterium | reverse complement strand
ATTCAAGACATTAGAAGAAGGACAAACTGTAGAGTTCGAAATAACTCAAGGAAACAGAGGACCTCAAGCATCTAACGTTGTTAGAGGATAGTCTAATAGTTAATCTGTAGATAATTAAGGCGTATTCCGCGCAGTAAAGAGGAATATGCCTTTTTTTATGTAAGTATTTAGTAACACAAAAGGAGATAGATAGTATTGGCATTATTTAGTGAATTAGGATTACAAGAAGAATTATTAAAAGCAGTTCTTGATATGGGGTTTGAGAGTCCTACACCAATTCAAGAGCAAATTATTCCACTTGCTATGCAGGGTATGGACTTAATAGGACAAGCACAAACGGGAACAGGTAAAACTGCTGCCTTTGGTATACCTTTACTTAGTAAGATAGAAAAAGACAACAAGGCTGTTCAAGCACTAATACTAGCACCGACAAGAGAACTGGCTCAGCAAGTATCGCAGGAAATAAATAGACTTGCTAAATATAAAAAAATAGAATCAATTGCAATTTATGGTGGAGAAGATATAGGAAAGCAAATCAGAGGACTAAAAAAACATCCTCAGATAGTAGTTGCAACTCCAGGTAGATTTATGGACCATATGAGAAGAAATACTATAAGCTTGGCAAATATCCAAACAGTAATTTTAGATGAAGCAGATGAAATGCTTAGCATGGGATTTATAGAAGATATAGAAACCATACTTCAAGAAGTACCTTCCGAAAGACAAACCCTTCTATTTTCAGCTACTATGCCTAAAAGAATCCAATCAGTATCTCAAAAGTTCATGAAAAGCCCACAAACTGTAGCAGTAAAAAATAAAACTATGACTGTAGATACAATAGATCAAAGATATTTGGACTTAAAGGAAAGAGATAAGTTTGATGCACTTTGTAGACTTATGGATATTCACTGTCCTGAACTTTCTATTATATTTGGTCGTACAAAGCGTAGAGTTGATGAACTATCAGAAGCACTTAGCGTAAGAGGTTATGATGTTGAAGGTATTCATGGTGACATGAAACAAGAAAGAAGAGAAAAAGTACTTCGTAGATTTAAGCGTGGAAGTATAAAGATTCTAGTGGCTACAGATGTTGCTGCAAGAGGACTAGATATAAGTGGAGTAAGTCATGTATTTAACTTTGACCTGCCTCAAGACCCAGAAAGCTATGTTCATAGAATAGGTAGAACAGGAAGAGCTGGGCAAAAAGGTATTTCTTTTACTTTTGTAACACCTAGAGAAAGAGAATACTTAGAATTAATAGAAGATACTACTAAGAGCAAGATGCTAAAACAACACGTTCCTAGTATTGGAGATGCAAAAAATGCAAGATATCGTCAAGCAGCGCAGACTCTAATTGCAATAGCTGAAAGTGCTAAGACACAAGATTTAGAAGAAGCGGCTGAAAAATTATTAGAAGAGTACGATGCAGTAAAACTGGTATCTGCTGCCTTAAAAATGGTTACGAAGCAGTCAAGTGATGCCCCTGTTACACTTACAGAGGAAAGTCCAGTTCGTATGAAGAGAAAACCAATGAAATCATCTGGTTCAAGATATTCTAAAGATTCTAAATCAGGATCATCATACAAGGGTAAAGGAAAGAGTTATTCAAGCTCTTCAAAAAAATATCCAGCATCTAAAAGCCAAGGCTCAAGTAAGACTGAAAGAGCTGAAAAAAGTGATAACTACAGAAAAAGAAAAACATCACATAATCACAGCAAAAAAACTACAATTTAATTAATTATACTGGCTGACAAGGCGTGCTGATATCCATAGGGTAAGAGGACGCCTTTTATATTTTTTGCTTGAATTAGCAATAATTTACATATATTATTATAGATAAGTATATAGCTTCATAAAATTATAATCAGGAGGAGCCTAAAATTCATGTATTCTAAACAGAGAATTAAATTGCTAGAAGTAGCTTTGGACTTTGTTCCTGAACCTATGTTTGCTATAGATTTAGATAAGAAGGTCATCCTATGGAATAAAGCCATGGAAGAACTTTTTGGTGTCGACAGAAGTGATGTAATTGGAAAAGGGAATTATGAATATTCATATATATTCTATAAGGAAAGAAGACCCACGCTGATAGATTTGGTTTTGGAGCCGAATCTTGAGTTTGAAAAAACATATAAAAATTTTAAGCGTTATCCCACAGGTGATGTAGAGGGAGAGTCTTATATAAAAGAAAAGGATTACTATGATTGGGGAAAAGCATCTAGGATGCTAGATGATGAGGGGAATGTAATAGGTGCTATAACTATTTCCAGGGATATGAGCAATTATAATAAGATTCAAGAGGAAATGGATGATAGTAAGCGTAGGTATAAAGTTTTGTTTGAAAACAGCCCAGATGCCATAGCCTATTTGGATTCTTTGCATAGGGTGGTAGATATAAATTTAAGTTTTACAAATATTTTTGGTTATAGCTTAGATGAGTGTAAAGGAAAAGATTTGGATGAGGTAGTTTCAAAAAAAGGAAATATTGATGAAGCTAAAAAAATAACCAAAGAACTTTTTGAAAAAGGTGATGTAAAGCAGAAAGTCGTAAGATATACAAAGGAATCTAAGCCTATAGATGTACAGGCTAGAGGAATATTAGTTACAAACGAAGATTCTATTATTGGTGCTTATGGAATGTATACAGATATAAGCGAGTTAATAAAAAAAGAAAAAGAATTAGAGGATATAAATCAAGAGTTAGAAGCCTCAAATCAAGAACTCGAAGCAGCGCTTAATCAATTAAAGGCAGCAGAAGGTGAGCTTAGAGAACAATATGAAAAACTTGAATATATGCTCTATCATGATCAATTGACTGGTGTTTATGATAGAATTTCATATGATAAATGTATCAAACAGGTTGACATAAAAAGTAATTTGCCTCTGACTATTATAATTTCTGACCTAAATGGCTTGAAACTAGTAAATGATGCTTTTGGGCTTAAAACAGGGGATAAGTTACTGAAAAAAATAGCTAATATTTTGAAAAAAAATTGTCCTAGTGAGGCTAAAATAGTAAGAGTAGGTGGAGATGAATTTTCTATTTTACTTCCAAAAACAGATGAATTTTCAGCAAACGAACTAATAGAGAAAATAAAATCAGATATAAATAAAGTTAAAATAGAGTCTTTAAAATTATCTATGTCTTTTGGAAGCTCTACAAAATATGATAAAAAACTCAATATTTATGAAGTGCACTCAAATGCTGAGGACAAAATGAATAGAATGAAACTTTTTGAGTCTCCTAGTATGAGAGGAAGAACAATTTCAACTATAATAAAAACTCTGCATGAAAAAAATACAAGAGAAGAACAGCATTCCCATAGAGTTTCTGAACTTTGTGTAAAGATGGGTATGGTTATGGGACTCCCTTCTGCAGATATTCAGGAATTAAAAACTGTAGGGCTACTTCACGATATAGGCAAAATTGGAATAGCTGAAAGTATTTTAAATAAGCCTGGTAAACTAACCGATGAAGAAATGATGCAGATAAAAAAACATCCTGAGATAGGCTATAGGATATTAAGCTCAGTAAACGATATGGCTGAGATGGCAAATTACGTATTGGCCCACCACGAAAGAATAGATGGAAGAGGATACCCTAAGAGACTTAAGGGCATGGAAATACCTCTTCAAGCTAGAATTATTGCTATAGCAGATACTTATGATGCCATGACTAGCCATAGAAGCTACAGAACAGCTATGAGCGAAAAAGAAGCTATAAATGAGCTTTTAAGGTCTTCGGGGACTCAATTAGATTCCTACTTAGTAGATGTATTTGTAAATAGAGTTCTTAGAAAGTAGTTTCTAATCTTATTTTAATCTTTCTCTAATATTCATCTAAGACTTTAAGTGTATTCTTAATATCATAGAAGCTTTAGTAATGTATTTTGATTTAAGAATTAATTTTAAAGGAGAATATGAGATGAAAATAACTTTAGAACAAATTGATTTAGTAAGAAAAAGAACAAATGCTAGTTATAAAGAGGCAAAAGAAGCTCTAGAGCGTTTTGATGGGGATGTAGTTGAAGCTCTTGCGTATCTAGAGGAGTCAGGAAAAGCTCCGAAAACTGAGTTTGGGTCAAGAAGAGCTTTTATGGATAAGGTAAGAGACCTTATTCATAAAGGAAATATAACAAAATTTTTAGTTACCAAGGATTCTAAAACTGTACTCAACATACCACTTAATCTAGTGATTATTCTTGCTTTAGTTGGAAATTATGTATTTGCAGCGGCACTTCTAATTGCCTTGGTACTTGGGTACAAGTTCAACATAGTTTCGCCAAGTGAACAAAATAATATGTCAGTAGTTCCTAAAAAACCAGAAAGTTCAGTTCAAAATCAACCATCAAACAATGAGAACCAATAAGGGCTGATAATAAATAAAATAATATTAGAATTTTAGACTAAATATTTTTCAACCGAGTATATAGTATTAAAAAGTCTTCGATACAGTTAAATGTATTTGAAGGCTTTTTTTATAAAAATTAACCAATAAAGCTTATGATAAAGTATAATTAAGTAAAAAAGCATTTAGGGGTGGTATCTTTGCCGGAGAAAAAAATATTAATCGTTGAAGATGAATACAATATAGCGAGATTTTTGCAGTTGGAGTTAGAACACGAGGGATATGAAGTTGGTCTTTCGCAAGACGGTAGAGAGGGGCTTGAGAAAGCTTCTAGTGCTTATTTTGATTTGATGATACTTGATGTAATGCTACCTTCATTAAATGGTGTAGAAGTACTTAGAAGGCTAAGACAGAAATCTGATATGCCAGTAATAATGCTTACTGCAAAGGATGAAATGAATGATAAAATTCTAGGGCTTGATATAGGTGCTGATGACTATATAACTAAGCCATTTGCTATAGAAGAGTTATTGGCTAGGATTAGAGTTATATTTAAAAGGGTAGATAATTATAATTTAAATAAGCCGGAAAATAGTTCTTTACTTAGGATAAAAGGGCTTAATTTAGATATAGATAAACACAAAGTGACATATAAGGAAAAAAATATTGATTTAACTAAAAGAGAATTTGAACTTTTGAAATATATGATGCAAAATAAAAATTTGGTAATAACCAGAGAAATGATATTGGCTAAAGTATGGGGATATGAATATATGGGTGATACAAATGTAGTGGATGTTTATATTCGATATCTTAGAAGTAAAATTGATGATCAGTTTAACATTAAGCTAATCCACACTATTAGAGGAGTTGGATACCAAATTAAAGATGAGTAGAATAAAATCTATATTTATAGGATTCAAAAGAATAATTATTTGGTTTTTTAAAGTAATATTTTTTGTTTTTTCTAGTTTATATAAAATTTTTTTTAATTTAAGAAATAGTTTTCTTGATAGACTAAGATTTTCTATACATTTAAAGTTGATGCTGAATTATATATGGACATTTACTTTAGTATTTCTTGTCCAATCACTTGTCATGGTTCTGGGTTTTTATTTAGCTTTATCAAATGATATGTTTTTGAGTCATATAAATATTATAAAAGAATCTTTGATTGTAGCTGCTTTTATTTGTGCTGGCTTGGTCTTACTACTTGCTAGAAAATCATCTAAAAAATTAATTGAACCCATAGAACAAATGAATAATAAGGTCAAAAACATAACTATAGATGATTTATCTACCAGACTTGATACATCAGGAGTAAAAGATGAATTAAAAGATTTAGCCTATACCTTTAATAATATGATGGATAAAATAGAGTATTCTATTGAACTTCAAAATCAGTTTGTCTCAGATGCATCTCATGAATTAAGAACTCCCATATCAGTTATTAAGGGTTATACGGACTTACTAGATAGGTGGGGTAAAGACAATCCAGAAGTGTTGGATGAATCAATAGATGCAATAAAAAATGAAGCTGAGCAAATGAAATTGTTGATTGAAAGATTATTATTTTTAGCTAGAGGGGATAAAAAATCTTCTCATATTGAAAAAAATGAATTTGAATTAAATGGATTAGTAGAAGAAATTTACAAAGAAACTAAGCTTATAGCTCCTAATCACAAGGTGTTTTTAGGAGAAAATCTGCCCCTATATGTAAGAGCAGATAAAAATCTGATTAAAGAAGCTATTAGGGTTTTTGTCGAAAATAGTATTAAGTATACAAAAAATGGTGGACTTATAGAATTAAGTTTAGAATATGATGAGCCGTATGGGATTATAAGTGTAAAAGATAGTGGCATAGGTATAGATAAAAAAGATTTATCAAGAGTTTTTGATAGATTCTATAGAGCGGATGAGTCAAGGAATAAAAGCAGTGGAGGAGCAGGACTTGGACTGTCCATTGCAAAATGGATAGCAGATGAGCATGAAGGAAAACTAACAGTAAAAAGTGAAGTTGGCAAAGGGAGTCAGTTTAGCATGTGGATTATGGCTAGTAAAGGAAATTAGTTGTTTCTAGAACTGGTAAATTGAGTATATTAATAAAAAACCTATTTTGAGTGAGGAGGGGAAAGTATTGCTACAATTCGATTATAAAAGCGATTTTTCAGGCGTGCTATATGTTATGAAGAATAAGGAATGCATATTAGAAAAAGCTTATGGCTACGCTGAAAAAGGGTTAAAGGTAAGAAATTTCGTGCTTACTAGATTTGGAGTAGCTTCAGGAGGTAAGTTATTTACTGCTGTTGGAATACTAAAATTAGCAGAAAATGGTGAACTTGATTTAAAAGATGATATATTAAAATATATTCCTGAGCTTCCTGAGTCGTTTAAGGGAATTACTTTGCACCATCTGCTTACTCACACTTCAGGAATAGGAGATTATTTTGACGAATATGCCAAGGAAAGTTATAGCAGTTTATGGGATAACATTCCTATGTATAAAATGGAAAAGCCTGTAGATTTTTTACCTATGATTTTAAATAAAGATAAAATTTTTAATCCTGGGCAGAGGTTTAGGTATAATAATGCGGGATATATTTTACTTGGTTTAGTAATAGAAAGAGTATCTAAGCTTTCATATAAAGATTACATTAAAAATACTATTTTTAATCCATGTAAGATGTCGGATTCAGGTTATTTTAAAATGAATATGCTTCCGCCTAGAACGGCTTACGGTTATATAAAACTTGAAGATGGTAGTTACAGAAATAATATTTATGATTTACCTATTATAGGAGGCCCTGATGGAGGGGTGTATGTTACGGCTGTAGATATGGGTAAATTTTGGAGAGAGCTTTTAGACTTTGAACTTTTAAATGAGGATTTTACAAAAGAATTATTTAAAATTCAAACGAATACTGATACAGAAGGGTTAGCTTTTGGTTATGGTATATGGATAGAACATGAAAACAAGGAAATAAAAAAATACTTTTTACCAGGTTATGATCCTGGAGTGAATTTTAAAATGATTTATTATTTAGAATCAGATATATTGGTAGTTGCTTTATCGAATGAAGATACAGGAGTAAAAGAGGCTTGTGAAGCTATTCAAAAGGCTCTTGTTGAAGAATTTGGAACTGTTTAAATATAAAGAAAATTTAGAGAAAATAATAAAATAAAAAATGATTATCCACAATTATTATGTGCATAATCATTTTTTATTTTACGTAAATATTGGATTTTAAACCTGTAGATAACTTTGTGGATAGTGTGGATAAATATAAAGAGGAAAGAGTTAAAAAAAACTTTAAAAAAAGTGTTGACGAAAGAATTATGGCATGATATATTAATACATGTCCTCAGCGAGAGGGCAAAACAAACAGCCTCGAAAGAGGGAATAAGATTTACAAGATGAACTTTGAAAACTG
>CAZFTH010000068.1:0-7816 GCA_964521745.1 uncultured Peptostreptococcaceae bacterium | reverse complement strand
CAGCCTATTTTCTTGCCTTTTATCATATTTTCTATATACTGATGAAGCCTTATGTACTCACTTGCGTTGTTTGCATTACACCATCCAATACATTTCTCTCCATCAAAAGCTAGGTAGCCTTTCATCTTGCCAGCCTTTATTTGCTCTATTGCTTCAAGACGATTTTGTGCTCCAGTTCTTTTACTCCATTGCTCAGCAGAGAAGTCTGTATGGTAAAATCTACAAAAGCAACTAGACCAATGAGGCTCTCCAAAATCAAGATTTTCAAGATATTCAGTAAATGTTGTTGCTAGCTCTGGACTTAGTGGTTTAATAGTATACATAAGCTTCTCTCCTTTTATCCAAAAGAACATTATAATTACTATGAACACTTCTTGCCTATATATGAACATTATCTATTTACATAATTATATTATAACCACAGAAAATATAAATACTCTTATTTTCAAAATAAAAATGCCTGACTCCTAAATCACTTATAGTAGAGTTCAGCGTACCAATGTATCTATGGTTTTATCATATATGAAAAAATCAAAAAGAACCGTCCCTATTGGCTAGTCCCTATTGGCTATAGTCCCTATTGGCTATAGAAATGCTAGCACGATTTGTAAAATTAAGTTCAATAAATACACTTCTTTCATTATTTAACTCATTAATAAGACTTTTAGTTAACATAGTTTTTCCAGACCCTCTATACCCAGATACTAAAATACTAGAATTATTTCCATTCTCCAATTGGCTTTTTAATTACGAAAGTGAAAATTTCATGTCTTCATTAGAAACTATATGTTGAACACCATTTGGTGACACGTTGATTTAATCAATATCAATTTGAAACTTCATAACCCCTCCAAAACTGTACTTAATTATATTGTTTCTTTTTTTCCTAGAACTGTATCAACATAAAACCAACGTTTTACTTTCTGTCAACCGTTGAAGAATAGTCTTTTACATATCTCTGATTTTGTTATTTATGACACGGTTCTAGGTATCGCACTTCAATGAGTGTCAAAACAAACCCCTACGAATAGTTCTAACCCTTCCAAGGAGAATTAATAATATTTAATACCTATTCAGAGATTTTCACTTCCATAAACTCTTGATTCTCTGAAGCATAAAGACATTCTATATTATATTTTTCTATTTCAGCCTCTGAAAGAAGTCCTTCGTAAACACCTTTATGGTAATTAAAGTATATTCGTACTTTCTTCTCTTTATCGCGTTTTGGATGTTTAACAATCATGGCGATAGTCGTTTTATCAAGATATGAACCATTGGAACTCATCATATAATTCTGGACTTCTAAACAATCAAGCAATGAACAAGTCAAGTTGGACTTACTACCATGATGTGATAATTTCAAGTAATCTACCGACAATCTGTTCTCTTCACAATAACCCATTTCTCTAATTTTCTTTTCTATGATATCTGGATGAGAGTCTCCCAATAATAAAACCTTTGTTCCAGATACTTTAATATATAATGCAATACTAACATTGTTACTTTGAGAATTATCTAAATCAACATCCTCAAACGAAATAGAATCAATACTTTTTCCCCAATCACATTTTTTAGATACCACTCGAATCCTACCTGCTTTCTCCCATTTATATTCATATTTATCTAGATCATCTTTTGATGGTGATAATATTTTTAAATCCTCGAATATATGCTCAATTTCTCCTCGTTGATTTTGTATATCTGAAATTATATTAATTCCATTTCTTACAAATATACTAGCAACTGTATTTGCTTCTACAAAACTAACTTCCTTTCGCATATCAGTTGTTACTGTATTAGGATAGTTCATCCAAACTTGATCAACCAAACTAAGAAAATCGTTCCTATGAGAAAGTGCCTTTATGCCACTAATATGATCCCTGTCAGTGTGCGTTAAAATAATTAAGTTAACCCTCTCCTTGTTTTCGTTTGTTTCATCAATAATTTTAAATAATGTATCCTTGGCTGTAGTTACAAACCCTACATCTATTATTACATTTTTATCTTGAAATTTAAGATAGATACAGTCACCAGACTTCACTTTATATAGCCTAATTAGCATTATAACACCTACTTAATATTCTATTTTTTGTCTAATAAACAACGCAAAAGAAGATGGAGCATTACAACCTATGACTGTAGTCATTTCATAAAAGCTATCTCGTTGTTCTTTACTCAGATTGTTGTATTCCCAATATATTTTCTCAAGTAGCATTTCCCAATACCATAAAAGATTATCATCATCAGAATATTTTATAATCTTAAGTGATTCAATAATTTCCTCATATTTTTTGAACACATATAAATAATCAAACTGTTTTGGATATTTTGTTATAACTTTAGCTAACACTCTTAAACCAACTGTTGATTCTGAGAAATCAACTAAATAGTCTAAATAATTTTCCTCATGATTCTTAAATAACTTAATATCGTTTGGTTTTAATTGCTCCAACCATCTAGAACTTGACATCAAAATACTTTCAAGCATCCTTCCGATATCAAAATTACCTCTGTTTAATACAAATCCGTCTTTAGTACTAATCGAAAGTTCTTTTATATTCCCTCGATCCAATACAATCTTAGCTACCCTTTCAAAGTAATTCCAGCCTTTTTCTGAACTCAATTTACCATCCTGTATGTGCGCTGCCAACGTATCGATAACTTCTCCAGGTATTTTATGAAATTTTTCAACTGAAGAAAATATCAACTCATTCAAATTATTAATATCACTATCACTTCTAATTGCTTTTATGATAAATGCTTCAATTGCTTTCTCATAGTAGATTTCTGACCGTTTATACCATTTTTCATCATCACAATTTACGATATCTCTAGCTAATTGTTCCATAAGATCAATCAATAGTTCTTCGTCCTGTGAATTGTATAACTCTACGAGATAGTTCAATACGTGAAATCTTTCTGGCCAAAAACCTAGTTCAGAATTAATTTGTGGTGGGTCACCATTCAATATATTATCAACAATATGGTTTATATGATTCATTTTTACCTGATTAAACTCATGGATCACTATAAATTCTTCTTTCTTAAACCTTATGAATTTTGAGTAACTTTCCTGATCTAACTTTAAGTATTCGATTAGATATTTAATCAGTAATTCTCTTATATTCTTGAATGCACCTTGTTTCATACATAAATCCTCAAAGACATTATGAATTCGCTGATTAAATGTTTCCATACTTATTATTACTACAAATAAAAACCTCACTATGGTTCTCTCATTCGCGTGTAACTCTTTATCACTAAAACATTTCAATGCTTCATAAATTTGTGTGATTTGATCATTTTGATAATATGAATTCTCAAAATCCAGTTCATTCATTATATTTAGAAAAACCTTACACTCTTTTTCTCTTTCAGATTCTTGGATAAGATTACTGTTTTTCAAATAAAATAACGATATAGAAGACTCAATATCTGAACCTAAACTATCTGCTACATCTTCATATTCATTATTCCTGTACTTAGTTATAAACTCATTTAGTCCATTAATATGTTCTTCCTTGTATGAGTTACATCTTATCATAAAGCAATAGTCATGATATTCTTGCTTTTTTCTCAGTAACTCATGCTGTGTATCATTATTTTTTTTAATTTTTTCAATTTCTACAGGTTTAGCTTGCATCACAATCTGTTTGTCATCATAATCTACAACAACAAAATTCCTAATATCTGTATTATGAAAAAAATTATACCCCGCGGTATCTTCAAAATCATTTGATCGAATTAACCCCATTGTTGAATCAATAATTTCAAATGCATATTGCTGATATTTTTCGATTCTTTGAATATTAATGAAAACTTCATCATATTGAATTTTTCTATGTGACAAGATATCGTACTTCTCTCTGTCTATTTTTGCAAAAGTATCAAAGTGCGGAAATTTAATATTAGACATTTCATTTACGTACCTTTGAATTTCCATTTCTCGAATAAAATAATTTGTCACTAGATTTAAAAACAGTTCCCCGTATTTTTGATAATCATGAAGTATCAAACTCATAGCTACACCAATCAAACTCATACTTTTTGTCTTTAAAATAAGTTTCTCAATATATTGCGAAACATCCTCTTCTTTTCCTTTGTCAAGCAATACTCGTTCTATTATCATTAGCGTACTTACAAGGAAGTTTGGCATACTTGGTATGTTTCTATATGCTAAGTAATGATTGTAGTCAGCCAATATATGAAGATTTATTTCCTTGTATTTCATCTCTATTTCAGGTACTTCATAACCTTTTTTTTCTTGATTAAAGTCCTTCCAACTGTTGATTTTTGCATTAATGAAATCAATAGCAATATCAAATGTCTTATCAAAATCAGCCATAAATAACCCAAAGAAGCAATTTGAGAAAGAATATGGCTCTTTATAATCCAAGTTCTCATTAAGATTATATATTTCATGGTTATTATCCATATACGAATAGAATCTATGATGTCGATTTTCAATAAAGGATGTATTAATCGATATAAGTTCAACCACTTCATCATAAAATGCACTATAAAAGTCATTATTAACTAAAAATCTATTATCTTGTTCATCGGATATGACTAATAACGAATTAACAAAAAATTTATCGAAATCACTTTGCTCACCTTTGATAATACTTTTATATACCGCAATAGCATCGTCTTTCATATATGGAGCATATCCAGTAAAACACTCTGTAGCCAACTTGAACATCACTTCAAGCCTATATCCATCCTGTTGCTGCAAATAATTAACAGCTTCTGAAACAATCCTAATCCCTTTTTTCACACGTTTAAAAAAGTATTCGCCATATATTTTCCCTATCCTTAATGACTCTTTTAAAATATTTAGTATGTAAAATCTATTATTGCGTGTAATTCTTTCTAAATTCTCAGCAAAATAATCAATAATAACAATTATTTGTGTATTAGGAATAACATTCCAAGAATAGTATAGTTTTAGATTTCCACCATTTAAACTACTTTTTCCTAGATCTATCGCATTTGAGGATAATGCCACTTCAAAAATCCTCTTAACAAATGTAGTGTCTTCTTTGATTTTATTTTCATTTAGCACTAAAAATTGATACAAAAAAGTGCTCATATATATACTTTCGAGTGTATTCCATTTCCAAACATAAGATAGATTGTCTGATTCATAAATCGCTTCAAGTTCATTATTTATTAATTCAAGATGATTGTTAGTCAGTCGATCTGAAATCCAATTCTTATATGCTCTTCCAAAAGATAGTTTTTCTCCTAGTTCTTCTAAAATTCCTAAAACTCCAAAATCTAAGTACCTCGTGTCAAACATTTTTTTAGTAACTATATCTTCATATTTATCATGAGCAAACTTGAAGGACATTTCGTTTTGAACTATAACTCCCTTCGCTATTAAAAATCTCGCATTCGTTTCATTTATATCTAATAACACATATTCTTTTCTTTCTTCTAATTTTTTTGTAGCAAGCATAAGTAATTTTGACTTAAGATCGATATTACCATCTGTTAAATTTTCCCATATGATGTCTTTAATCTGATACTCATTGGAGATATTCTCAATAGACCCCAGCAAATTATTCTTAATCACAATATCTAAGTAAAATGGATTCTTTAATAACAGTTTGACATTTTTACTTAACCGTTCAATTTCAGGAACTTCATTTACGACATATCGAAACTCTCCATCACTCAAATTACTAATGCTTAGTTCGGTTACATCATTAATATTACAGTCAAAAAATACAGCACTCTTTAAAATCTGTAAAGAGTAGTTTCTAACACCAAAAATAAATCTTATATTGTCAATTTCTTTAAGACAATTTATAGATTGTATAAAGTCATCCTCAATACATAGATCAAAAATCTTTTCACAGGAATCAATGATAACTAAAAAATCATTCTCAATGTATTTTGCATATGCTATTATTTCATTTACAATTTTCTTTAAACTCCTGTCTATATCTGTTGCCTTTAGAAAGTAGTATTGAAAATTTTTATCTTTTAAATAGTTTTTTATGGCTACAGATTTCCCTGACCCAGGCTCTCCTTTAATAATGACCACTTTATTACCTAGTTCTTCTAGCTTTAAAGTTATATCTTTTCTGTTGATTTTTATATCAGTACCTATTAAATCCCTAATCTCACTTACTTCATTTATTGATGCTTCAACAAATTTTTCTCCACAATGATAATTACTATTGGTTACTTTAACCAAACACTTCCCGTTTTTTGATAAAATCTCATTTACCACAAAAAAATCAATCATTTCAAAATAAAAAAACTCATTTGAAAATGTTTTGATTATCCCTTCCAAATATAAAGTATCTTCAATTTGATGAAACACAGCTCCACCTGAAAATCCTTTTACATTATCTGATGCAATATTATAAGCAGTTGATAAATCGATATCTGTTCTAAGATGTTCACCACTTTTTCTCACTCTGTCGAGTATTACCAGTTTATTCTCGTCAATATTAACTATCCTAGGAAATCCACTAATTATCTTATTTTCCCCATCTTCAACAACTGTAATGATTAAATCTAAAAGAATATAACTTTCAATACACCTTCTCTCTAAAATTAGTAAAGCAACATCCTTATCTTTCTCGATAAATAAATCTACAGTATTAATTAAAATATTACATTTATTCCCATTTGCATTAGTTAGAGTAAACTCATTCTCATTTTCTAAAACGTGGTAGCATGTCAATAATAGCAACTGATTATCTATATACGGTATAATTACACCAGACCCTTGTTTATTGCCTGTTTCGATTTTATATACCAAGTTATCTATTTCACAAATTTTAATCATAGTTTTACTCCCTGATTATCCACCAATATAATACTTACATCTGTTGCACAACACCCATTCACTTATGGTACGGCTCCCCCTTAATAATCCTATACGCCCTATAAACCTGCTCTAGAAGTATAAGCTTCATCATCTGATGAGGGAATGTCATTTTTGAAAATGATAGCTTATAGTCTGCTCTTTTTAGCACAGCGTCAGATAGACCTAGCGAACCCCCGATTACAAAAGCTATGTTGCTTTTGCCGGTGATAGCTAGGTCTTCTAGTTTTTCTGCTAGGTCTTCTGATGAGAGCATTTTACCGTCTATTGCTAGGGCTATGACGTAGGTATTGTCTTTTATTTTAGATAGGATTTTATCGCCCTCTTTATCCTTTATCATAATCATTTCTTTGTCGCTGAGGTTTTCTGGAGCTTTTTCGTCATCTACCTCTATGATTTCTAGGGAGCAGTATTTTGAGAGTCGTTTTGTGAATTCCTCTATCCCTAGCTTTAGATATTTTTCTTTTAGCTTGCCTACTGAGATTACTTTTATATTCATTTTTACTCCTTGATTTTTAGTTTTTCTTATTATTATATCAAGTTTATGCAGGTTTATTTTTTTGATTTAGTATCATTAGGTTTGACAGCATGAGGATGCCTCCACCTGCAAATGTCATGATATATACAGGAACCGAATTTATTATCATTCCTGATATTACTAGTCCAAGAGGTGCTATGAGTTTTACTATGCTCATACTGATGCTTAGCACCTTGCCTCTTAAGTTGTCTGGGATAGATTTTTGAATGAGCCAAAGTATTGGTACGTCTATAAATGATATGGCTATCCCAAATATTACCATTATACTTATATAGTATATCATATATGCTAGGCTAGTTGCATCAGCTAGGACAAGTGGAAGACCTAGAAGTGCGATTGCTACAGAAAGCGTAATGCTTGAAAATATAAGGAGCTTCATGTAGTCGATTTTTTCTATGATTTTACCTACTACTACTGCACCTAGTATCATACCT
>CAZFTH010000067.1:0-7895 GCA_964521745.1 uncultured Peptostreptococcaceae bacterium | reverse complement strand
CTGTTTGTTTCGCCCTCTTGCTGAGGACATGTATTAATATATCATGCCATAATTCTTTTGTCAACACTTTTTTTAATTTTTTTTTAAATATGACAAATAATATTTTTTCCATTGCGTTTTGCAAGATATAAAAGTTCATCTGCTGCTTTAAATCCATTATTAAAACTAGTGCCTTTTGATTCATTTAGTAAACCAATACTTACAGTAATAGGTGAGTCTTTAAAAAACCATTTTTTATTTTCGATAGTTTTTCTTACTTCTTCTAATATTTCTTTAGAATTAAAATCATTTGATTTATTTAAAATTATTAAAAACTCTTCACCACCATATCTTCCTGCATAACCTTTATCTTTAACTACATCTTTGATTATATCAGCAATATCTTTTATAACTATATCTCCTATTGAGTGACCGTAAGTATCATTTATATTTTTAAAATCATCTATATCAATTATGCTAAGAGATATATCTTTATTTATATTTTTTTCATAGATATTTATAATTTCTGTTCTATTAAACAAGCCTGTCATTGTATCTCTTATAGATCTTTCATATACTTCTTGACTTAATTTTTCAGTTATTCTATACTGTCTTACTATTATAATAACAGCGATTAATAAAAATATTAAAAGTAGTGTAATAGCAATTATAACTTTTGTTTTTCTATCCGATTGTCTTTTTAGTTCTTTACTTTCTATTTCTCTTAATTTTTGATTGATAAGCTCTCCTCTTTCTACTTCTAACTTAGTATTATTAGAAGCATAAGCTTCATCTAATAGGAGTTCTGATGAATTTTTAAATTCACCTAAACTATAGTAAGAATAGGCTAAATCATAATCTAAGTATCCTGAAAATTTATTATACATATCTCCAAATTCAACTAATTCAATAGTTTTTTTTGCTTCTTTCAACATATACAAAGCTTCTCTAAATGCATTTATTTTATTAAGTTCATAACCACATCTACTCATAGTAGAATATTTTAAACTCCAATTTTCATTTTTAAAAGAATTTCCTAATTCTATAAACTCATCATCTTTATGCTTAGAGTCACTTAAAATAATAGTTATCAAATCAATCATAAACTTATTATTTTTCTCGAAGTTTGGAAAAATCCAATATTTATCAAATACCGCTTCTTCTAAATAAGGCTGAGCCTTTTCAAAATTTTCTAAAGCTAAAGCATAATCTTCATAAGAATTATAAATTAATCCAGTAAACATATAATACATACCTTTTCCCAAAGGATAATTATGTTTTTGAGCTATTGATAACATTTTTTCAAAATTCTCTATAGCTTTATTATCATCATAAAGTTCATAATAAACACTTCCCAAATAATAATATCCTAGCATTTGATTATAATAGTCATTTGAATTTTGAGAATACCCTACTAATTCTAAAGCATGAAGAAGCATAGAACTAGTATCTGTAGCTATAAACTCAAGTTCTAATATTTTTCTAAGCTTTATAGGATCAACTGTTTTATCTTTATTGTATAAATTATCTTTTAAAATTGTATAAGCTTCTCCAAATTTATACTCCTTAATTAATTTATCAGTATTATTTTGAGTATTAGCATATACATTTATAGTAAGTGTTGAAACTATAGTAATGACAATCACAGTAATATATATTATTTTTTTTAATACCTTTTTCACACGAATCATCCTTTTGAACTATTTTATTATATTTATATTACCATAATTTAGTTAATTATATCTAAATAAATATAAATTTTCCTTACCTTTTTTTTATAAAATATATATGTTTTATTCTCACCATAGCAATTAATAAATTACTGATATTATCCTACTAAATTTATTGTAAAAAAAATGTAGCCTCAGATACTTATCTGTATCAGCTACATTTTTTTATTATTATTAATTTTTAGTACAAATATTTTTCATAGTCCTTTTTTAGTTTTGCCAAGATTTTTTTCTCCATCCTGGAAACTGTCATCTGAGAAACTCCTAAATGATTTGCTACATACATTTGAGTTTTATTTCTAAAAAATCTATCTTTTATTATTTTGATTTCTATTTCATTGAGCTTTGATAAGGCATTTTCAATAAAATCTTTATTTTCTATCATATTAAAACTCTTATCATCGTCTCCAACTAAATCAAGTAATAAAATATCTTTATCATCACCTTCATTATCATAAGATAAATCTAGAGATTTTGGTTTGTATACATGAGAAGCTTCTATAGCTTCCAAAACTTCTTCCTCAGTACAGTTTAAATATTTAGCTATATCTTCGATTTTAGGAACTCTATGAAGTTCCTGTTGGAGATGAGATTTAGCTGTATTAACTTTTTTTGAAAGTTCTTGAATTCTTCTTGGAACTCTAATAGACCAGCCCTTATCACGAAAATGTTTCTTTATTTCTCCTATGATAGTAGGAGTTGCAAAACTAGAAAATTCAAATCCTCTGCTTAAATCATAACGTTCTATGGCAAATATCAAACCGAGTGAAGCAACTTGATAGATATCTTCGTATTCTATCCCCTTATTTAAAAACTTTTTAGACAAAATTTCTGCAATATATAAATGCCTTTTTACTAATTCATTTCTTATTTCAATTTCTTTATTTTGGCTATATATAAGAAATAATTCCTTGTCTGTAATATCTTTATATTTTTCTGAGCCCGCATATGGCTTTTGGGAAGACTTAGATGACTTTGCCTTTTTTTGAGCAATATCTCCCATTAATTACCATCTCCTAGGAATTTTATCATTTTAATTTCTGTTCCTTGACCTACGCTTGATTTTAGAGCAACTTCATCCATCAAGCTCTTAATGATGAATATTCCCAAGCCTCCTTCTTCCTTTGGTTCTTCTAAGTTTGGTTCATTTAATTCGTCTGTATTATAACCTCTTCCATTATCTTTAATAGATATGGTAATCTTTTCGTCAAAAATATCAAAACAAACATTAAAATCTTGATTAAGGCCATGCTTAATAGCATTGGTACAGGCCTCTGCAACAGCAACTTTTATATCTTCAATTTCTTCGATATTAAATCCCATTCGATTTGCTATAGCTGAAACTGTTAATCTTACAACACCTACATATTCAGGCTTGCTAGGAAGAGCCATACTAATAGAGTCATATGCCTCACTATTTGCCACTCCAAAACCATTTGAGTTTATTGCAACCAATTCTATCCCTCCAACTTAAAAATTTTATCTAGTCCAGTTATATTAAATATTTTCTTTACATTTGGCTTAGTTTCTCTTATATATATATCCTTGTCTTTCTGCTTTAATCTTTTTAATGCTCCTATTAAGACTCCAAGTCCTGTAGAGTCTATGTATTCTAAATCAGATGCATCTATATATACATCTCCTACTTGTTCAGAAAGATAGATTTTTTGAAGTTCTTCTTTAAAGTTATTCGAGGTATAGATATCAATTTCTCCACCTAGCTTCAAATTCCATATTTTCTTTTCTGCGTCAAAGCTGCTATTAATTACTACAGACATGCTTAATCCCTCCTGCTATCCTTGTTTTTTCCTAGACTAGAAATAATCTTTGCACTTGAAACAAATCCAACAATTTTAGTTGCGCTTCCTACTATCATATCGACACTAGTTGTAATACCCGCCACGCTTCCTATAATTTGGCTTATTTCACTTAAATTATCATCAACTAAAAGTTCTACCTTCTTAACAGTATTATCTACATTTTTTATTGTAAATGCAAGATTAATACAAACTATTAAAAAACCAAGACCTATCATAACTATACCTAATTCCCAAATTCTAAACTCCATAATAGCTCACCCCTTTTTAATTAATCTTCTTTATCTATATCCAAGTTCATTTCAACAGGAGGCTCCTGAGTATACGTAAAATCCTTTGAAATTATTATTTCTTCTTCTGGTTTTTCTATGCTTTCTCCATGTCTGAAACTAGATACCATATTACAAATATCTTCTTTTACTCCTTGAGAATCTGTTAATATATCCATAGTTTTTTCAAATATATTTTCTCTGAGCTCAACACCTTTTTTAGGGGCGAACAATAAGCCTGCTAGAGCTCCTACTAGTCCTCCTAATAAAAATATTCCTGTTTTGCTTTGTTTTGACATAAACTTTTCCTCCTTTGTTAATTAAATATTATCAATAAGATACAATATATACAAATATATTTCAAATTAGAGCAAACTTTTTTATTTATACCCAAATTATATATGATTTAAGCAATTTTATTTTTTAAAATTGCTTTTAGATAATACTTTTATTCTTTTATAAAATTTAATATATTATCAGTAATTTTTATGGCTTGAATATAAATATCTGGTATATTTCTAAAAATATCTAATAATTTTAAATCTTTATCCATTTCTTTCCAGTTACCCATCTCATAATCTATTACAAGTTTATATATAGGATAAAGCTCACTTTTTGAATCTAATTTTATGGCTAATTTTATTTCATCAGATACATGAAGCTGAGAAAATATAGTGTCTATAGGTTTTTGAAGAAGTACATCTATCATAGAAAATAATCCTACTAATGCAAGCTCATGTTTTTTTTGCCTATATAATGTTTTTTCAGCTAATAATTCAGCAAATTTTGATCTTAATATAGATAATCTAAGAACTTCTGTAGGTTTGCCAAATGAAAGTTCTCCTATTAATACTAAAGATGCCCATTTTCTAAGTTCTGATATTCCCATCATACTTATAGCATGGGGAATTGAATTTACCTTTGATGATAATGAATATGAATTTACTATTTTTAGTAACTTGTAACTCATGTCTAAATCACTTTCAATTATTGAAGCTATAATTTTATAATCAACTTCGTCCTTACTTATTTCTTCTGTTAGTTTTATATAGCTAAGTTCTAAACTATCTATTTTTTTACTTTGAACCATAATTGGCTTACTAAAAAAATATCCCTGAAAATAATCATATCCTAATTCTAAAGCATCGTTAAATTCATCTAAATTTTCAATTTTTTCTGCTAAAAACTTCTTTTTTCCATCTGAATATTTTTTGATTATTTCCTTAATATCTTCTTTTGAAGATAACATAAAATCAACTTTTATAATATCTACTATATCAACTATTTCTTTATATTGGTAATCTTTTGTAAAATCATCTAAAGCTAAAATATAACCTTTATTTTTTAATTCTTTTAATTTATATATAAAATTTTTATCTGGAATGATATCTTCTAATATTTCTACTACTACTCTATTTTTATCTAAAAGAATAGGAACTTCATTCTTTATAAGTACTTTATCAAAGTTAATAAAAGCTCTCTTGTCTTCTAAAAGCATATCTATACCAAAACTAAAATAACTGTTTGATAAGAGTATTGATGTAGCTTTTGTAGCTCCTATACTTGAATTAAAAAAATTTGCTGGACTATCTCGATATAAAAGCTCATAAGCTACAACTGATTTTTTTCTATCAAATATAGGTTGTCTAGCAACAAATACATCCATAAATTCCCTCCTATAATTTTTATTTTTTTATATGCTTATATTATTTACCCTAATTTTAAATTTATATTAATGATAAACAAAATTATTTAATACTAAATTAATATTGTTTAGTGTAGATTATATTATTTTTAATAATAAAAAAAGATTAGAGTCGTGTAACTCTAATCTTTAATAATCTATTTGTTTTCTTCTTCTTTTGGTACTACAATTCTAGCAAATGCTACTACTAGAGATTTTTCATCTGTTCTCATGACTTTTACGCCACTTGTAACTCTTGATAGTACGCTTATTTGGTTTACTGCCATACGTATTAATGAACCATCAGAATTTATTATCATTATCTCTTCGTCTTTATACACGGATTTAGCTCCTACTAAATATCCAGTTTTATCAGATATTTTATAAGTTTTAACACCTTTTCCGCCTCTTGTTTGTAATCTATAATCCTTTGTCTTTGTTCTTTTTCCATAACCTTTTTCTGAAATAACTAGTAGTTGCTTATTTTCATCTACTAATTCCATAGCTACTACTTCATCATCAGGAGCTAATCTTATAGCACGAACTCCCATAGCTGCTCTACCCATATCTCTTACTTGTTTTTCATCAAAAGATATGGCCATACCTTTTTTAGTAACAATTATAAATTCTTGCTCACCATCAGTTGTCTTTACATTTATTAGCTCATCGTCATTTCTAAGAGATATAGCAATAAGCCCATTTCTTGTGCTTTTTCTGAACTCAGATATTTTAGTTTTCTTAATTACTCCATTCTTAGTACACATAACTAGATAATTATCAGCTGGAACATCTCTTACAGAAATAAATGAAGTTACTTTCTCATTTTTTTCTAAAGGAAGTAAATTTACTATATTAGTACCTTTTGCTATTCTGCCTGATTGAGGAATCTCATATGCATTAAGTCTGTATATTCTTCCTCTATTTGTTAAAAATAATATTAAAGAGTGATTGCTAGTTAAAAGTAGCTTTTCAACAAAATCATCATCTCTTGTAGTCATTGAGGTGATACCTTTTCCACCTCTTCTTTGAGCTTTATAGGTATCCATAGGGATACGCTTAATATAGCCGTAATGAGTAAAGGTAACTGTAACCTCTTCATCTGGTATGGTATCTAATATATTAATTTCTTCAGGAGCTTCAGTTATTTGAGTTCTTCTTTTATCACCATGTTTTTCTCTGATTTTTAGCATTTCTTCTTTGATAATTCCAAGTAAGATGCTTTCATCTTGAAGTATAGACTCATAATAAGCTATATTTTTCATAAGTTCATTAAATTCTTCTTCAATTTTACCTCGTTCTAGACCTGTAAGTCTTTGAAGTCTCATATCAAGTATAGCTTGAGACTGAACATCTGATAGTCCAAATTCTTCAGTTAGCTTTCCTTTAGCTATACTTCCATTGTCAGAACCTCTTATTATTTTGATTACTCTATCTATATTGTCAAGAGCAATAATAAGTCCTTCTAGTATATGAGCTCTTTCTTTAGCTTTTCTAAGGTCATACTCAGTTCTTCTTCTAACTACGTTCTTTTGATGATTTAGATAATGAACTAGCATATCTCTTATATTTAGTACCTTAGGCTCGCCATTTACAAGTGATAGCATGATAATAGAAAACACATCTTGAAGCTGAGAATGTTTATATAGATTATTTAAAACAATATTAGGGTTTACATCACGTCTTACCTCTATTACTATTCTTATACCATCTCTATTACTTTCATCTCTTAAATCAGTTATGCCTTCTATACGTTTATCTTTAACTAAATCAGCTATTTTTTCTATCATTCTAGCTTTATTTACTTGGTAGGGAATTTCAGTTACTATTATTTGACTTTTGCCATTAGGTAATTCTTCTATATCAGCTTTTGATCTAACTGTTACCTTACCTCTTCCAGTCATATAAGCATCTCTTATTGAACCTTTGCCCATAATAGTTGCTCCTGTTGGGAAGTCTGGTCCTTTAATATGCTTCATCATGTCTTCTACAGTTGCTTCTTCATTGTCAATTAGCTCTACTACTGCATCTATTACCTCTCTAAGATTATGAGGAGGAATAGATGTAGCCATACCTACTGCTATACCATTTGATCCATTTACAAGTAGATTTGGGTATCTAGCAGGAAGCACTGATGGTTCTTTCAATCTCTCATCGTAGTTAAGAGTAAAATCCACTGTTTCCTTATCTATATCTTTTAATAGCTCTAGAGTAAGTTTTTGCATTTTTGCCTCAGTATAACGCATTGCTGCTGCTGAGTCTCCATCTATAGAACCAAAGTTACCATGTCCATTTACAAGAGGATATCTAGTTGAAAAATCTTGAGCTAGCTTTACCATTGCATCATAAACAGCAGTATCACCATGAGGATGGTACTTACCTAGTACGTCTCCGACAACAGTAGCAGATTTTCTATAAG
>CAZFTH010000066.1:0-7911 GCA_964521745.1 uncultured Peptostreptococcaceae bacterium | reverse complement strand
GAAGTATATTGGTTGCTGTCTATAAATACAAAGCAATAGATAACACAGGACGATCTATAGAGGCAGAATTTCATGCAAATACAAAAGATGAAGTATTGTCTATGCTTAGAGAAAAAGGCTATACACCAGTGAAAATAGAACTTCAGGAGCAAAAGTCAAAAGATGTAAGTGATATAGGACCATTCCAAAAGAAAGTAAAAATCAAGGATATCTCTGTGTTTTGTAAACAGCTCTACACTATGCTAAACGCAGGTATGCCTCTTTCAAATGCACTAGATGTGCTAGGTGACCAAACTGAAAATAAAGTACTAAGACTTACTATCAAAGATGTTTATTCGCAAGTTCAAACTGGCACCATTCTTTCAAAAGCCATGAAAAAACACAAAAAGGTATTTCCAAATCTTCTATTAACCATGGTAGAGGCTGGAGAGATGACTGGTAATTTAGACAATGTGCTTGCAAAAATGTCAGAGCACTATGAAAAAGAAAACAAAATAAACTCAAAGATAAAAGGAGCTATGGTATATCCTACAGTTCTTAGTGTTGTTGCAGTTGGAGTAGTAATATTTTTACTTACATTTATAATGCCAACATTTACAGGAATGTTTAGTTCTACGGGAGTTGAATTACCAGGACCAACTAAATTACTTATGAATATAAGTGATGTACTTAAAAACTATTGGTATATATTCATAGCAGTAATAGGAACAATAATAGTCCTATTTAGAAGATATATAAAGACTTCGGAAGGGAAAAGACAATACGATACACTTAAGCTGAGGATTCCTGTAATAGGTACCTCAGTTACAAAGATAGCTACTTCTAGATTTACTAGAACTCTATCGACACTTATGGCTAGTGGTATTCCTATAGTTCCAGCTATGGAAGCCGCTGCAAATGTAACAAACAACCAAGTAGTAATAGATGGAATGAATAAAGTAATTGAGGATGTTAAAAAAGGACTAAGTATCAGCTTTTTATTAAAAAGTATGCACTTCTTCCCACCTATGGTTATCTCTATGGTAGGAATAGGAGAAGAATCAGGCTCCCTAGAGGAAATGCTTTCAAAAACTGCTGACTACTATGATGAAGAGCTAGATGCTTCTATTCAGAAAATGCTAGCATTACTAGAACCCATGCTCATACTTTTTATGGGGGTTATAGTTGGTTTTATCGTTATTTCCATGATGCTGCCGATATTTGATATATCAAAAACGGTACAATAACACACAGAAATAACGTTGAAATATATTGCAATATTATACTTATATTTTAAAAGGAGGAAGATTTGTATGAAAAAAGAATTAAGAAACAAAAAGAAGAAAGGTTTTACACTTATTGAACTTATTGTGGTAATTGTAATTTTAGGTATCCTTGCCCTAGTAGTGGTTCCTAAAGTTGGAGGATTTACAAGTGATGCAGCATTATCTTCACATAATGCGAACGTTAGAACTTTACAAAGTGCAGCAATGATGTATACCGCAGAGAAACCAGGAACCGCAGTAACTACGGCTAATGCTCAAGATGAACTTAAAAAATATGTTCAAACTTGGCCGAAAGTTCCAAAAGGCATTAAAAACACGACTCCTGCGGCGGGGGCAGATTACACTGTTAGTATAGATACGGATGGAACAGTCACAGTATCTCCAGGGATATTAGCTACTAATTAATTTGTAAGAAACAAGTGATGGGTAATAAATTATTTTTTTGTATAGAGCAAGTAATTTTTATCTGCTCTATACAAAAAAAATAAGGAGAATAAATTTGATAGAAAATAATAATATGAGTAACAAAATAACATATTTTATAGTTTTTTTAGGATGCATTACTCCTTTAATTATTAATCCATTTACTTTTGACTACTATTATTTACCAAAAATAACAGTAGTTTATTGGATTACTTTAAGCATGATTTCTATAGTGATTATTAACAAAGAACCATATTTATGTATTAAAGATAAATCCGAAAAAATAATTTTGGGTTATTTAGCAATTTTAATACTATCGACATTAAATTCTTTAGAAATATCTATATCAATCTGGGGTGCACCAGAAAGAGAAGAAGGGTTATTAGCAATTTGCTCATATATTTTAATATTTATATTAACAAAAAGATATTATAAATTTAATAAGAAACATGTATATTTATTTATTATAACTTCGACCATAGTTTCTTTATATGGTATATTACAATATTTTGGATTTGATCCAATCCCGAAAGATTATTTAAGAGGAAGTTGGTCAGGAAGAGCCTATTCAACAATGGGTAATCCAAATTTTTTAGGAGCTTATCTAGTTTTGGTGTTACCAATTGTTATTTACTCATATATTAAAACTAAAAGAAATATATTTTTATTATGTACACAATTAATTTATTTTTCACTACTGTGTACTATGACTAGAGGATCATGGATAGGGTTTGGGTTTTCCTTATTAATAATAATATTTTTTTCTTTTAAACATAAAGAAGATAGAAACAATATATATGTATTACTTGCAATATTATCTATAGTTACTGTTGCTTTTAATTTTATTTCTGATAACTATTTTATATCTAGATTAATTTCTATATTTGGTGATTTTAAAACGACAATTGATATGGAGACTGGTTATGAAAAAAGTGGTGCAGGAAGAATGTTTATATGGAATAAAACCTTAGTAATTTTAAAAGATTATCCTTTGTTTGGAGTAGGAATTGACAATCTTTACCTTGAATTTAATAATAGGTTTGGAAACGAAATATTCGAAACATTTGGATATAATGTTTTAATTGATAAAGCACATAATGAATATTTGCATATTGCTGTTACAACTGGGATACCTTCGCTGGTGATATATGTAGTTTTTTTAAGGGAGATTATTACAAAAGGATTATATAATATTAATAGTCACATTACAGTATTACCTATTTTGACTTCTGTAATAGGATATTTAGTCCAAGCTTTTTTTAATATTAGTGTGGTTTCAGTTTCTTTTTTGCTATGGATATTTATAGGGATTTTATATAGATATTCTTCAAATGAGGAATGAAACAATTCACTTATTACAAGTAAATAAATAAAATAGCAATTGATTTTCTATTTTATTTATTTACTTATAATAAATTAAACAGCTATTATGTTAAAACATATTTTAGTTGAATTTCTCTTATTTAAAGTAGACTTGTAAGCATGGATGGAGGTTTTTTTGTTGAAACAATTAAATAACAATAAAGGAGTTACCTTAATAGAAATTGTTATATCAATTGCACTTATTGGAATTATATCTATGATGGCAGTAACTGTTTTAAACTATGGATTACTATCTTCTTCATCTCATAAACAATCTTTAGTTGCAAATGAAATTGCGAGTAACCAATTGGAATGGTTGCGTACTCTTTCTTATGATACTGAATTAGGTTTAGTGGGAGGGTTTACTCCTGCAGGAATAGTAAACCCAAATCTTTATAGAAATATATCTGGAACAGATCCTTATTTACTTGATGGAATCGAATATAAAGTTAGAACAAGAATTACTTGGGAAGATGACATTACTTTGAATGGAAGGACAGTAGATGATGCTAGAAAAAAGGTAGATGTTATTGTGCAAGCTTCAAATCCATTCACAAAAGAACAAAAAGAATTTTCTTTTTTAGGAACAATGTTCACTTTTGAAGGGCAGCAGAATCCTACTCAACCAGGTATAAAAGTAGTAGTATATAAGGGCTCAATAGCTGATGAAAATAGGGCGCCTAGAGTTTTAATTGAAAAAAAAGGATTTGGTCCAACTTTTTCATACACAGACCACAACGGAAGAGCTATATTTCCAAACTTACCAAAAGGTAGTTCGAACACTTATCAAATAGCTCCAATAGCTTGGGACTTTGGAGAAATCATGTTTAGACCTATAGGGGTAGATAATTCTACTGGATTAATGAATCAGAAGTGGCTTGATTATTTACAAGTCAAGGATGTTCCTAACCAAGTAAGTTTTGTGGTAGATTATCCTGCTTATCTTAATTTTATTAATAGTGATAAATTGCCTGCCAATTCTTATATTAATTTTAATTTTGGATCCACAGAAATATATCCAGTCCAAGATATAACCACTCCTTTACAAACTGTTAACAATTTTAAATTATGGCCAAATTGGATTTATAACTATAAGATAGAGACTCCTTTAGGGGAATATTATATTGCTACTTATGAAGATGGTAAGTGGGGTGAATGGAATGGATATTTTGATTCAAACCAAAATTCTGCAACTATAAAAAATGTGCTATTGCATTTTGGTTTGGAATTTGAGGCTAATACCACAACTATAAAAGACAGTTATGTTAAGGATATAAGCTATGACGAAATAATAGATGGGCAAGCAGTTCGTATCAATGCAGCAGAAATAATGTTAAAGTTTACAGCTCCACTGAATCCTAATCAAAAGAAATTTGGTTTTATAATTAATGATACGGAAGATTTTTTGAATTTGAGATGGGAAAAACTATCTGATAATGTATTATGGGATGAAGTTGAAATAAATAATAATATTTTGAAATTTAAGATTGTAGATACAAACCATAGTTATAGTGATTTTTTCACTTATATATCTGATACAAATAACAAAATTCATTTATATATTCCTACCCCAGTTAGTTATGATGAATATTTAAAGAATGGTGAAAATTATTTAAATAGTAATTACAATGTACCTTTATGGGGATATTCAACAATAGAAAAAAATAAAGCTTATGGGGTACTAAATGTTGAATAATAGTATTATTGTGAACTGGGGGAAGTCTTTATGAAATCCAATTTGTTAAAATATATGGATAAAGCTAGAGGATTTACACTTGTTGAATTAGTTGTTTCTTTATCGTTAATTACAATTGTAATGCTTGTAGTCAGTAACATTTTATTTCATGGAGTAGTTTCATATGATTTCATAAGCGAAAACAGTTTAGTTATACAAGAAATTCAGCCAACTTTAGTGCATCTAGATAAAGACATTAGGCAAGCGAGAAAACCAAATGTAGCAACGGACTCTATACTGAGAATAGCACCAGGAGAAATTAGAGTTTTCTGTGATATCACTAAAGATGGGAAGCCGGAGGAGATAAAATATGAACTTAAAAACAAACAATTATTACGCAGTTATAGAGTAAGTAGTTCTAATAAATATCCATATGCATATAGTGGTTCATTTATAAATAGTACTATTTTGATTCAAAATATTTCTAATCAAGATATTTTTGGGCTACCAGAAAAAGTGACAGAAAATTCTAATCCATATGCTCCACCAGATTATAGAAGAAAGATACTTATAAAATTAGAAATAGAAAATCCGAATAGTAGAGGTGGAGATATTAAGCTTGAGAAATACCTAATGTCAAGAAGTAGAGTGGAAGCAGATTAAATAGTGTTATCTTCTCTTATCTGATTGGAAGGGGAATTTGTTATGAAAGGATTCAGCAAACATAAAGGAGTCACATTACCTATTACAATAATAACTTTTGTTATTGTATTTATATTTTCTATATCAATTTTATATTTGGTTAACAATCAAGGAGTTTCTATAGGGCTACTTGCTCCTGAGAATAGTGAAATAAAATCTGGTTCAATACCATATCAGAAGGCTATTAATTATGCTGAAGCTGGATATAGTGAATATCTTTGGCACTTAAATGACAATGTAAATTTTTATTTGACACAGGAAAGTAAAGATATGCTTAATAAACCAATTGAATATGGAGATGGATTTTATGCATTAGATATAACTATACCATCTGATTCTGAACGATATGTTACTATAAAATCAACAGGGTGGTCAAAAAAATCTCCAGAAGTAAAAAAAACTATCAATGTACAGGTTCAAAAAAAACAATTTGTACACCATGTTTATGTAAGTCAACAAGAAACAATGCCACCAAATACTCCAGTTTCTTTCGGAGGACAAGATAAGTTATATGGACCGGTTCATACTAATGGGACATTAAGCACTATAAATAACCCAGGGCCAGAATTTTTTAATACTGTATCATATACAGTAAGATTAAATCAAAGTGGAAAGCCGACATATCATAGGGGAGCGCCTCAGAAAATAGACCAAATGACTCTACAAGATACAAATGGAGAATTAAAGGAATGGGCTAAATTAGATAATGCTGTATACTATGGCAGAACCTCAATTCATTTAGAAGGCGATAAAATTAGAATTAAGTATCCAAATTTTGGAACTAATACGCCAAATGGAACAGAAAGATTACTTGGGTATAAAGAAGAAGTAATAAACATTCCAGAAAATGGAGTTATTTATATAGATGGAAAAAGCAATATATATGATAAGTGGGAACCTCATTCAGGAAACCTTTTTATTTCAGGGGAATTATCTGGAGAATTAACCATCGCAGCAAAAGACAGCATATATATAACGCAAAGCGATCCTACGAAATTTTATGATGATCATCAGTGGTATCCTGGTGGAGTTTATTATAACAATAGAAGTGTTAGCCCTCCTAGTGTACCAACCCCAATTAATAAAGGTGGAATAACCTATAAAAATACTAAATTTCAACTTGATTCAAAGACTGGTGAAGTAAAGATTAGTGGACAAGGGAAGGACATGCTAGGATTAGTAGCGAATAATAACATAACGATTCTACATTATGGATGGCTAAGAGATGGGTCAGATGGAGAAGATCATTTTCTTAATTATAGATTGAGTTGGGATCGGAGGATTGGAAGATGGTCCAAAGGTTATTTAGATTCAAGAATGCATGATGTGGCTCCATATACTATGGAAATATCCGCAGCATTATTCGCATTAAATGAAGGTTTTGGTTTCGAAGATTATGGTGATGGAGTTGGAAAAGGAAATATACTTATATGGGGAAATATAACTCAAAATAGGCGATATGCAGTCAGGATTGAAAAATATGATAAATATGGACAATGGAAACAATATGGATATGGGAAACAATATGTTCATGACCCAAGGATGTTTTATCATTATCCGCCTCATATTTTAGAACCTATAAATTCAGGATGGGAAGTAAGAGACTGGAAAGAAGTTAATGATCATGTTTCTACACCATGATTCATATAAAAACAATAATCTAGCAAAGGGGGAGGGCTTATTTGAAGCAAAACAAGAGTAAGCTAGGCTTATCATCCAAGAAAAAAGATGTAAAATGCCTGTCCATTGATATAGGAAGCAGCTATATAAAGTTTGCTGTAGGACAAAAGATGGGCAGGCGCCTTAAGGTTGACAAGACATTTAAAGCAAGACTGCCAGCTGGTGTATATGAAAATGGACATATGCACAATATCCAGGAAATGAAATCCATAATTCAAGGCGCATTAAATGCAAATTCTGTAAAGCTAAAAGACGTTATTTGCACCCTTGAATCTACAGATGCAATCAAAAGAGAGCTAGTAGTTCCTGCTGTTGCACCTGAGGACTTATCAGAGATGGTAAGCTATGAAATCGGTCAGTATCTGCCTATTGATATCAATAGTTATGTACTGCAGTACAAGATTGTGAGAGAGTTTGAGGAGGAAAATGTAAAGAAATATGAACTCCTTGTAGCGGCCCTTCCAAAAGAAATAGTTCACAACATCTACTCTATGCTTATCGAGATGGGATTAGACCCATATGCACTTGATATTCACTCAAATGCAGTTGACAAGATAGCAGCTGAGTATGAACTATTTAACGAAGCTAGTATCAAAGAAAAGACAGCAGCATTTTTGGATTTAGGCCATGAGAATATCAACGTAATTATAGTTGAAAAAGGCCAATATAAGTTTAATAGACTTATAAAAAATGGAACAAGAGATTTTGAACAGCTTACTACTGAATTTGAGTTCAAAACTATCGATGAGATTTCTCAGCATCTTGATGTAGTAGACAGATGGATAGAGGAAATCGACAAGGTAT
>CAZFTH010000065.1:0-7997 GCA_964521745.1 uncultured Peptostreptococcaceae bacterium | reverse complement strand
TAGCCGAATGGGAAGCGACATCTTCTTCCATGGACTTTCAGAAGGAGAGACTTGTGAAGTAGAAATAGCAAAAGGTAAAATCCTAGTTATCAAGCTTTTAGAAATAGGGAAGGTTGACAAGGAAGGAAGCCGATTACTTGCATTTGAAGTAAACGGAAACAGAAGAGAGATAAAAATCTACGATAAAAACAGTGGACAGGAAAATAAAGTTACCTTTACTCAAATGGCTGACCCTGACAACAAAATGGAAATAGGGGCAAGCATACCAGGCACGGTGCTCAAAATCCTAGTAAAAGAAGGCGATGTAGTAGAAGAAAAACAAAGCCTAATGGTAGTAGAAGCCATGAAAATGGAGACCAATATAGTAGCTATGCAAGCTGGAAAAATAGAGGCTATCCTAGTAAAAGAACAGCAGCAAGTAAAATCAGGAGAGCTTCTTATAAAGCTTGAGGAAATATAATAAATAGAGACTAAAAGTCTTTTATAAGTGACAAAAATTAAAAATACCATGCAAAGGTCTTATATAAAAGACTTTTGAGTGGTATTTTTATATGCAATTATCATCATATTTTATAAATTATTAATTATGGTATAATAATAATATACCTATATTAACTAGGAAGGAGTGATAATTTGGGAATAATAAATCAGCCTCATGATAAGTTTTTTAAAGAGATGTTTGGAAATGTAGACCTAGCAAAAGACTTTATGACAAATTATCTTCCACAAGAGGTATTAAATGTAGTTGATGTAGAAACAATATCCCCACAAAATGTAAGCTATATAGAAGGAAACTTAAAAGAAAGCTTTTCTGACCTACTATTTAAGGCAAATATAAATAAATCCGAAGGATATATATTTTTTTTATTTGAACATAAAAGCTATCCATCAAAAAAAGTAGCTTTGCAACTTTTAAGCTACATGGTGAGAATTTGGGAAGACAAGACACTAAAACACAAAAAAGATAAGCTTCCAATTATTATACCAATGACAGTATATCATGGTAAAAAGGGATGGAATATAGGAGCTAACTTGTAAAAGGGAATATACAGCTTAAAATAGTAATAAAAATCCTAAAAAATATATTTAGCAGTGATGAAGAATTCTTCAAAATATTTAAAGAAGCCGTAGAAGTACTTGATAAGCTAGAAAAACAAGAAAAAGGAATAGAATATTTTAAAACCTTTATATATTATGTACTAAGCACTAGAAATGAAGTGAGTTTAAAAGATATATATGATCTAGTAAAAGAGGTATCCGTTGAAAGGAGCGAAGATATTATGACAATTGCAGATAAATTAAGAAAAGAGGGTATGGAAAAAGGTATTGAGAAAGGTATTGAGAAAGGGATAGAAAAAGGAAAACTAGAAGGAAAAATGGAAGAAAAGATTGAAGTTGCTAGAAATTTACTAAGTATAGGTGTAGAAATAGATAAAATAATGAAAGCAACTGGTCTAAGTGAAGAAGATGTCAAAAAATTACTAAGCTAAAAAAATTATAAAATCCTAGATTAAAAAGCATCTGCAAAGCATTAGAGTAGAGCTTAATCTAGGATTTTCTATTGTAAATTACTGCTTTTTCAGTCCGAACTTTAAAATATCTATCATAGCATCAGCACTTTTTAGAAGGTTTTCAAAGTTTTCTTCGCTGACATTATTTGAGTTATCAAAGTAAAATTCAGTTATGGCTATACTCATATGAGTGAGTATCTGAGAGGTTAGGTTTACATCGATGTCATCTCTTAGCTCATTTTTGTCCATGGCTTTTTGGATAAAGGCATTGAATAAATCCACTGCGCTTGTTGTATTTCTAGATATTATCTTATTTTTTAAATCCTTTGGGATATTCACCATGAATCCAGTTGCTATTTTGGTCAAGTTTGGCTCTGCAGCTGCAAATTTGACACCATTTCTATAGAGCAATCTCATAAACTCAAAGAAATCCATATCCTCAATTTTATCAAAATCCTTTTCCATAAATTTGATTTTTTCTTTTCCTATCATATCTATAATATAGGTGTAGAGGTCTTCTTTATCTTCAAAATACTGATAAAAGCTTCCTTTTGCAATCTTTGCACGTGAAACAATTTGGCTTATGCTGACTTTTTCATAAGGCTTGTTAGAAAATTCATCTATGGCAATATTATATATGTTTTGTCTCTTTTCTTCAGGAAGGTTAAAAAAAGTTTCTTTTGGCATTATATCTCCTCATTTGGTTATATTCTATGATTCTTATAAGTCATGCTATAATTTATAAATTTTTTTGTCAATATATTTTTATTTTTACCTAGGGAATATATGGTAATCTAAGAAAAATGCATACAGGGAGATGATAGAAGGTGAAGTTTTTTACGGATGAAGCTTTTAGAAATAAACTCATTGGATTACTGGGGGTACTAGTGCTATTTTTAAGTCAAAACTACGTGGAAGAAGCAATAGGTTCCAAGAATGCATATAAAGACAATCTGCTTAGAACGTTTGAGTTGTGTGTGAGAGAGATGGAGACTTTGGATGTATATTTAACTTCATTAAAAGAGTTGAATTCAATAGAGGAAATCAAGCCTGTATATATGGAAGATTCTTTTATGAGTCTTTTAGAATACAACAGGTCTATATTGATAAGTATGACAGGAAGCATAAAATCTGATTATTTTTATGATGCAGTTTTTGAATATGAGAAGGTAAATAAAAATTTAGATTTAATCAGAGCTGATAAGAAGGTATCAGATTCCGAACTAGCCTATATCAACGACTTATATAATTTTAATAAGGAATCTATGGATTACGCCAAAAACCTCATAAATCATACTAATTATAAAGAAAGAAAAGAAATAGAAAAAAACATTTTTGAAATTTATGAGGAATATACAGAGTTTTTAGGGTCTGCTTATGGGAAATATGATTTTAAAAATGTGATTATTTCAGATATGGAAGGGGCTAAAAAAGTTAATGTAAGCAAAGAATCTGTAAGAGATGAGCTAGAAATAATTTCTAAAAGAGTTACTGGATTAGATACTCTTTCATATTCAGAAGAGCCTTATACAGATGACAGTTATTGTTGGCCATTTACTACAAAAAAAGACCCTAAGGCTTTAGATAGAAGTGATGAAGATGTCTATAAATTTGATTATATTGTAGATGAAAACAAAGTGAATTTTTATCAATCTGTCAAAGTATACAATGATAGTGAAATTAAGTTGGAAGAAAATGATTTAAAAGCTTTAGCAGATGAACATATAAAAAAATTAGGGCTTAAAGTAGAGTTTGCAAGTAGTGAAAAAAATAAGTATGAATATGTGGAAGAAGAAAAAAGTGAATATGATTATATAATTTTTTATTATCACAATAATCACAATGACATATATAATGAAGCAAAAACTGTAAAGGTCATAGTTGAGAAAAGTGGTAGACTGGAGTCTACATTTTCCTTACTTAGTAATGAGCCAGAGATAAGCTGGGTAGATGAAAATTTAATTAAAGAAAAATTTAACAATAAGAAAAAAATAAAATCTATAATGAAATTAATTAATTCAAGAAGTGAAGGTGAATATTTAGTAGTGATAGGAGAAAAGAATAAAAATTATATATTTGTATATGACGCAGAAAATGCAAAGCTCAAGAATTTAGACGAATTTGATGAAGATGGTGAGTCATTTTATAGTAGTATACTTAAAAAAGAGCTTTAAGCAAGTTTTTAGAGCTTGTGAAAAGAAATTTTAATTGATAAGTTTTGTCATTATCCTATAATCCATTGACATTTTTTAGCAGAGGAATATTATGAAGCCGTACTCTACTAAGAGAAAGGAGTTTTGTTATGAAAAAAGTGGATTTGTTGGTTATCGGTGGCAGTGCAGGGGGAATTTTAAGTGCTACTACGGCAAGAAAAATTTATAAAGATATTAGCATTTCAGTAATAAGAGAACAAAAAACAGTTATGGTTCCTTGTGGAATACCTTATATTTTCGGAACTTTAAATGACACTAAAAAGAATATTCTTCCAGATAAAGCTTTGCTGGATAATAAAATTGAACTTTTAATTGATAGTGTGACCGAAATTAATAAAGATGAAAAGTTTGTAAAAACACTTTCTGATGACAAAATACATTATGACAGGTTGATTATTGCAACAGGGTCATTGCCGGTAATTAGTAATGATACAAACAATAATTTTGATAATATTTTTTATGTATATAAAAATGAAGAGTATCTTAATAAATTTTTAAATAAATTAAAGGATTATAAGGATATAATTATAGTTGGTGGTGGTTTTATAGGTGTTGAATTTGCAGAGCAACTTCAACAGCTTGGAAAAAATGTAACCCTTATCCAAAGAGGAGACTACTGTCTTAGAAGAAATTTTGATAAAGAATTTTCTATTGAAGTAGAAAATCTTCTTAATGAGAACAATGTAACTGTAAAAACTAATTCTAAAATTAAAGAAGTACTAGGTGAAAGTAAAGCTGAAGGAGTAGTTCTTGAAAATGGTGAAAAAATTTATGCAGATGCAATACTATACGGCTCTGGAGTAAAGCCTAATTCAATATTGGCTGAAAAAGCAGGATTGACAATAAAAGAAGATGGTTCAATTATGGTAAATGAATACATGAAAACTTCAGATCCAAATATTTTTGCTGTTGGTGATTGCGCAGAAAAAGTTTGCTTCTTTACAAGAAATAATGTTCCTATTTTATTAGCATCAACTGCAGCATTAGAAGCTAAAATAGCTGGATACAATGCATTTAAAAATAAATTGACAAGAACAAATAAAGGAACAATAAGTGCTTTTTCTACCATGCTATATGGAAGAGCTTTTGCTTCTGCAGGTTTAACTGAAAAGCAAGCTATAGCGGATGAATTTGATATAACTATAGGACGTTTTTCAGTAATGGATAAGCATCCAGGTTCGCTTCCAGGAACAAACACACTAAATATTAAGCTTATTTTTTCAAGTTATTCTGGGGTTCTTATGGGTGGACAAGTTTCTGGAGGAAGTTCTGTTGGAGAGATGATAAATATAATATCTATTGCAATACAACAAGGAATGACAGCTGCTGATTTAAATACTTCCCAAGTTGCAACTCATCCTCTACTTACTGCTTCACCAATAGCATATCCAATAAATGTTGCCGCAATGAATGCTATAGAAAAAATGATTTAAAAAAATTAATATGCTTCTAATTTAGCTAGTGTAGTTAATTAAATCACACTAGTTAGATTGGAAGTATTTTTTATTTTCATATTTTATTTTTCTTATAGTATACTTACTAATAAAGATAGTATTTTATATTTATTTTAAATAGAGATAAAAAGGGGCTGATGATATGGTTAAAATTGATTTTGAAGAAGTTCAGCTAGATGTTTTGGATATATTAAAGAGATATATAGCTATTCCTAGCTACACAAATACTAAATCTGAGCGTCTAGTAGAGCAATTTTTGATGAATTATTGTAAAACTCAGCCCTATTATCAAGCCAATCCTGATTACTATGGCTTATATAAGATAGAAAATGACCCTCATAACAGGAGGGTGTTTTGGAATATGGTGAAAGGGAAAAAAGCTGATACAGTAGTTTTTATTCATCATTATGATATAGTTGAAATTGAAGATTATGGTAGATTTAAGTCAGATGCTTTTAATCCAGAGTCCCTCATTGGAAAGCTAAGACAAATTAAAGATAGTTTTGATGAAGAAATAAGAGAAGATTTAGTTTCTGATGATTATTTTTTTGGTCGAGGTACTGCTGACATGAAAGGCGGAGGAGCTATACAGCTTGCACTTATGAAGCAGTATGCTAAGGTTGAGGATTTTAGTGGAAATATAGTTTTAATTGCTGTACCTGATGAAGAAAATCTGTCTGGGGGAATGAGAGGAGCAACAAAGCTTCTTAGCACACTAAAAGAAATGTTTGGATTTGATTATAAGCTGATAATAAATTCAGAACCACATAAAAGAGATGATAAGTCTAAAGGGGTTTATTATGATGGTTCAATAGGAAAAGTAATGCCATTTGTATATGTTAGAGGAGTGCTAGCACATGCTGGAAATGTACTAGATGGCTTTAATCCTGTAAATCTTATGAGTGAAATAGTGAGAAAAACAGAAATAAACATGGATATAGCAGATAGTTTAGATGGAGAGCTTACTGTACCTCCTACTTGGCTATATCTAAAAGATAGCAAAAGCTTTTATGATGCATCCTTGCCTCTTAGTATGTATGGCTGCTTGAGTGTATTAACTTTAAAAAATACACCTAAGGATATTCTTAGAATGTTAGAAAAAATATGCATAGATTCATTTACAGTGGTCTTAGATGACATGAAGAGAAAATACGAAATATACAGTAAATATCAAGCCAAAGAGATAAACTATAAGGTGAAAGTTAAGGATTTTTTTGGCATATATAGCGAAGCAAAAAAATTATATGGAGAAAGTTTTGAAATCGCCTGCAAGGAGAAATTATCGGAGCTTAAAGTTGAATTTTCCTCAGGAGAACTTACTATGCTGGATGCAAATTTTGAGCTAGTAGATTTTGTTTTAGGGTATACAGCCAGTGAACCTACGGTAGTGTACGGACTTATGCCACCTTATTATCCTCATGTTTCAAACAAATTATTTAAAAATTTAGACCCCAAAATAGCAAATTTAAATAAAATTATTAATGAGTTTACTATAGCTAATTTTGGAGAAGAATATAGTAAGGTCAATTATTTTCCTGGAATTTCAGATCTTAGTTATAGCAATATATTAAACTCAGATGAAACGAAAAAAGCATTGATGGTTTCCATGCCCTTGTTTGAAACACTATATACGATTCCTATAGAAGATATAAAATCTATAGCTATGCCTTGTGTAAATATAGGCCCATGGGGTAAGGATCTTCATAAGGTAACAGAAAGAGTAAATAAATTGGACTTACTAAATCGTACTCCTAAGTTAATTGACCATGTGTTACAAAATATACTAGACTTATAAGAAATGACAAAATTATGCTAGGAGGAAGTTAATGAAAAAAATATTTTCAGCAGGCTTATTTGTACTTTTATATCTTACAGTATATTATGTATTCCAGTTTGTATATATTATGATAGCAACGACCTATTATTATGTTTCGGATACAAATCTACAAAATCTAGATGTGATGGAATATCTAGATGGAAAAATTCCTTCAGCTATTGTATTTGCATCGGCAGTATCGTTTTTAATATATGCCTGGATAGTGAAAGTTTCAAAAAAAAGAGACATCTTTGATTACTGCAAATTTAATCCAATATCATTATCAAAAACAGGCATGTTAGTGCTTACAGGCCTATCCTTAGTTTCACTCAATGCTATTATAGTAGTAGCAATCAGTTATTTGCTACCAGAGGCCTATGATGCTCATATAGAAAACATGATGGGTCTTACATCATCTGGAGGTTGGTGGATGATATTTAGTGTAGGTTTTGCAGCTCCATTTATAGAGGAGATTATGTTTAGAGGACTTATTACTAATGAGTTAGATAGGATTATGTCTTATAAATGGGTGCTTTTTATTCAAGCTTTATTATTTGCTCTTTACCATATGAACCTAGCTCAAGGTATATATACATTTATACTAGCTATATTTATGGGGCTCACACTTCACTGGACTAACTCCATTTGGGCTCCTATGATTTTGCATATAGTAAATAATCTTTCAAGTGCACTTATGACTGAATATATAGACCCAAATTCAAATATAGCAAATATAGGATTTGGAGCTTGGATAGTGGTATCTTTATTATTTATTTTGCCTTTTACACTTAAATATTTATACCAAAATAGAAGCACTTGGACTTATAAGTGATTTTAATTAATTAGACGTTTTATTGACGCTGGCATAGATAATTTACAACTTATAAATAGCTGGGAGTATGGCAGTAAAAACTCTAAAAATCAACAGTTTATGTGACATAAAGAAAAAAGAAGCTTATTCATTAAAAATGAACTAAGCTTCCTTTTTTTTAAATAATTAAAT
>CAZFTH010000064.1:0-8089 GCA_964521745.1 uncultured Peptostreptococcaceae bacterium | reverse complement strand
TATGTGATTACTCCAGTAGTAACAGCACTTTTTGCATTTATAGGCTTTAAAATGCTGAGCCTTCCTCTTGAGGATATAAAAAATGAACTAAATGCTCTTTCTGCTAAAAACTTTGTAATCACAACAGAGATAGCTACAGGAAAAGATATGTACGAAGAAATCCACAGCGCTCTTAATAAATACAAGGAATCAGTGGCTGAGGACTTTATAGGATTTAACAGTATGACTGAAGAAATGCAAGGCTTTAGCGATACCTTAAGTGGGATTTCTAAGAAAATGGACACTACTAGCAAGGATATAGCCGATGTAGTCGAGCAGCTTGCTTACTCTGCAACTACTCAGGCTGAGGAAACAGAGCACGGTGTGAGCATGCTTCAGGACAATGTAGAGAGCATCAAAAATATATCTGAGCAGGAAAACAAAAACAAAACCGAGCTAGAGGACGCTCTTACCAATATCAAGGATTCATTCAAGGCTCTTGATAACACAGTAGTCAGCCTTGGAAATATTCTAGAGAAGTTTGAAAATGTGAGAAATGAAAGTATCAATTTAAAAAACAAAGGAAAAGAAATAGAAGAAATAGCTTCATTTGTATCAAGCATATCTTACCAAACTAATCTGCTAGCACTTAACGCTTCTATCGAGGCGGCAAGAGCAGGGGAAATGGGAAGAGGCTTCTCAGTTGTTGCTGAGGAAGTTAGAAAGCTTGCAGAGCAGTCAGAAACTGCCGCTGATAACATCAAAGAAAACGTATATGGCTTCTTGTCTGAAATGGACAACATGGTAAGCAGTATAACAGATCAGTACGATGTAATAAATTCAGAAAGCACTTCTATAAAACAAGCTATAGAAAAAACAGAATCTGCCAACGGCAAGATAGAAACTGTAGCTGAGAAAATGCTAGTAACAGCAGTAGAGCTAGAGAGTCAATCAGAAAAAATCACTTCTATGTTTACAAGCATAGAATCTTTAGCTGCTATAGCGGAAGAGAACTCTGCATCTACTGAGGAAGTAAGCTCAAATGTAACTAGCTACTCAGAAGAAATTCTAAAGCTTACTGAAGGAATAAACGACTTCAAAAAACTTACAAACGAGTTCAAAGGGTATATTTCAACCTATAAGCTCTAAAAGTTCTTATTAAATCTTTGCAGCTTACAAATAGAGTTTAATAGTTTTCATATTAAAGCCTGATTTCAACATTTCGCTGAAATCAGGCTTTTTAATTTACTCAGGTTTCTTTTTTGCATCTATATCCTCTGGAAGTGTATCTTCTTCTTGATTTCCTTGAGTATATAAATCGTAGTACATTCCTTTTAGAGCCATTAGCTCGCTATGTGAGCCTTGCTCCTTTATACCCTCTTCAGTAAGCACTAGTATCTTATGCGCCCCTCTTATAGTAGAAAGTCTATGAGCTATAGTAAGCGTAGTTCTTCCTTTAGAAAGCTCTACTAGAGACTGCTGGATGATTCTCTCACTTTGGTTATCAAGAGCTGATGTAGCCTCATCTAGTATAAGTATAGGCGGATTCTTTAAAAATACCCTAGCTATACTGATTCTTTGCTTTTGTCCTCCAGAGAGCTTTACTCCACGCTCTCCTACATAAGTATCAAATCCATCATATAGATTCATGATAAAATCATAAGCACCAGCTAATTTTGCCGCATGCTCAACTTCTGCTTTTGAAGCTCCTGGTCTTCCATATTCTATATTTTCAAAAACACTGCCTGAAAATAAATACACATCCTGCTGAACCATTCCTATCTTGGAACGAAGGCTGTTTAGCGTGAAATTCTTAATATTTCTATCATCTATAGAGATATTTCCTTCAGTTACATCATAAAATCTAGGAATAAGATTACAAAGAGTAGTTTTCCCTCCACCAGATGGGCCAACCAGAGCTATGTTTTCTCCAGGCTCGACTACAAAGGAAAGCTTTGAAAGCACTTTATTATGGTCATCTGGGTATTCAAAGCTTACATTGTCAAAAGTAATTTTGCCATCTACATGCTTTAATTCTACTGCATCAGGCTCGTCTTTTATATCCACATCTGTATCCATAATCTCAATAAAACGCTCTATACCTGTCATTCCTCTTTGGAACTGCTCCATAAACTCAACTATTCTTCTGACAGTTGCAAGAAGAGTAGTAACATACATGATGTAAGCAAGTAAATCCGCTGCGTTTATTCTTCCATTTAATATGAAAAAACCTCCAAGAAGTATAACCATAAGGTACATGATACCGTCAAAAATTCTAGTCATACTATGAAAGCCCGCAAGATATTTATATGCCTGTTTTTTAATTCCTAAAAACTTTTGGTTATCTCTTTCAAATTTCTCTTTTTCGATTTCTTCATTTGCAAAAGAACGAACCACTCTCATTCCTAGTAGAGCATCCTCTATCCCTGCATTTAAATCTCCTATGTGGTTTCTCTGGCTTTTAAAAGCTGACCTCATCAGCCTGTTAAACTTCGTAACACTCACTAGCATTATAGGTATGAATATAAATATTGCCATAGTGAGCATTAAATCAATTCTAGCTAAAATAGCAAATGATATTACTAGCTTTAGTCCACCTATAAAAAATTCCTCAGGACAGTGATGAGCAAACTCAGTTACGTCAAATAAATCGCTCGTTATCCTAGCCATAATCTGACCGACTTTTGTGTTGTTGTAAAAAGAATCAGATAAATTCTGAAGATGAGCGAAAGCATCCCTTCTCATATCAGTTTCTATCTTTGCACCCATGATATGCCCTACACTTGACATATAGTAATTTCCAAGTACATCTATAATTCTAAGTATAAAGTAAAGCCCTGCCATCTGTAATATTAACTCTTTAGTAAGAAGAGCTGCATCTTCCATTCCTATAGTTGCTATTTTTCTGAGGATAAGCGGAAGTGCCAGCTCACAAAGAGTGGTAAGAGAGGCAAAGAATAAGTCTAAGTAAAGTGTAGTCTTGTACTTAGAAAAATACGGGACAAAGCGCCTAAACAATTCCCATGTGCTATGTTTTCTATTTTGTACATTTTCTGCCATATTTTTCCTCCTTAATAAAATCCAGGTAAGTTTTATTTATTAAGAGAACCTGCTCTTTTCATGCTTTTAAAGCCTTTACTCGGGCCTGAATTCATCTTATTATCTGTACTACCAATCTTTCCTTGTTGTGTACTTTTCTTCTTTTTTTCTTCAATTAGTTTTTTCATTTGCTCTATGTTTGTATTTGACATATATTAACTCTCCTTTATTTAAGTTTTCTGTTTTTATTTATAAAATTCATACATACAAAATATTTTATCACATTTCATTCAAATCACCTATAGCAACTAATTCTACTATTTTTATTTAAAAATATCAAACTAGTGATACCAAATCATATATTTAAATTAAAAAAGTATTCACAATAAAAATCCACTTAACTAGAGATGATTCTTCTCTTATTAAGTGGATTTGAGGCTTTTTTACTTCATTCTTCCATATACTCTAGCTGCATCTATAAAGTGCATGATTTTTTCAGGTGGGGTTCCTATTGGAATATCACAGCCTGAAGCTAGGATGTACCCGTTTTTACTGCCCATTCCTTTTTCGCAGCACACTCTTACAGCTTCATATATATCTTCTTTAGTTCCATTTAAAATTACTCCAACTGGATCTACATTTCCTATAACTAGAACTTTGTCTTCATAACCCTGCCTGAACTCGCCTATGTCTTCTATATTATCGAGACTAAATCCAGCTATTCCTGTACTTACTATTTCTTCCCATACAGGCTTTGTTTTTCCGCAGATATGCATTATGCCAGTGCCTCCCATCCTCTTTCTTATATGGTCTTGGCAAGTCTTGATGGTTGGAAAAACAAACTCTCTGTATACACTTTTATTTATAAGTGTACTTGAAGCAATAGGATCAGCTATACCTGGAGTAATTCCTAAGTCCATAATTGCATCCATGACATTTAGTGTACTCAGTGTAGCTATTTCGAGTACTTCTTTGACTTTATCTGGATTTCTTCTTAAATCTCTTAAGAATTTTTCTGTGCCTATTAAAAACGCTGTCGTAGTAAATGGCCCACCCACTGTATTTCCTATGTTTACTTCATTACCTAGCTTATCTTGAACTATTTTTAAAGCTTCAAGATATAGCTTTAGCCTTCCATCCTTATATGGATTAATAGGCTTTAGCTTAGAGATTTCTTCATAGCTTGATATAGCAGGAGCAGCTATTTGAGGTATGTCATTTTTCGAAAAGTGAAGCCTTGCACCCATAGCTTCAGGGATTCCCTGAAGTCCCGGCCCTATGCTACAATTGTCCGCTCGAAACATATGAAAGGTTCTTATTATAGTATCTACTATTATTTCAGTGCTGTGATTATAGTCATCTAGAGAGTAACCAAAATAAGTGGCATAAGACTCTCCAGTAAAAGGACAGCATGGCACTCTATCTATTTCTTCTCCCCTGCCAAATGCATCCATCCTTTCTTTTGGTGTCATTTCATCCTTTGGTATAGCAATCATAATAGCCCCCTACTTTCTTTAAAAATTAAAATAATAGGCAATCAGCAAATAGTCTCTCGTATCCATCAGATGCTCCTAGCTCCATATAGTCTATAGTTTTTGCTATTTTTTCAAGGTCTTTTTTGATGTCATCTGACATAAGTGCCATATATGCGCCAGTTTTTGACGAGTTTCCTACATAGGTTATTTTGCTTTCTACTTCTTTTGGAAGTATTCCTGTACCTGTTAAGCTATCTACTGATAAATGAGAGCCAAACTGCCCAGCAATTACGACCTTATCAAGTTCATTTATGGAGATACCTGATTTATTTAGTAGAGCATAAAAACCAGAAAGTATAGCACCCTTTGCAAGCTGTATCTGCCTTATATCTGATTGCGTTATATAGAGAGCCTGGGCTTTATCTTCTATCATAAACTCTCTTTTTTTACCATTTAATCTGATGTATTTTTGTCTATAGTCATCCTCTGCTAATTTTTCTTTTTTTATAAAGCTTCCGTCTTTTTTTACTATTCCTATTTTTAATAATTCTCTTAATGCTGCTAATATCCCACTACCACATATACCTATTGGCTGCTGCTCCCCTATAACAAAGAGTCTGACTTGCTCTTTATCTATTACCATATCCTCTATAGCTCCAGCTTCACCTCTCATGCCACAGCTGATATTCATTCCTTCAAGTGCTGGCCCTGCCGCGCAGGAGCAAGAAAGAAGCTTCCCTTTGCTAGCAAGTACAATCTCGCCATTGGTACCTATATCAATAAATAAAATATTATCTTTGCTGTCATGAAGCTTTGCAACAAAAGCTCCAGCTACTATGTCAGAGCCTATATAAGAGGATACTCCAGGCAGACAGTATAGCTTGCCATTACTATTTATGTTTATCCCTATGCTAGAGGCTTTTATGTATTTTGATTTTACAAATACAGGTGCATAGGGAGATTTTCCAATTGAATTAGCTTTTATTCCAAGTAAAAAATGAAGCATAGTAGTATTTGCAGCTACTGAAACCTCATATATATGCTCTTTGCTTATATTTGCACTCATGCACATTTCAAAAGTCATTTTATTTATTAAGTTTACTATTTCATGTTGAAGATTTTTAACTGCCTGCTCTTCATTTTCTAGAGCGTAGGTGATTCTAGTAAGAACATCGAGTCCAAATTTTTTCTGAGGATTTATATCTGAGCTGGACAATATAGCCTTGCCACTGTTCATGTCCACAAGGTCAGCCGCTACAGTTGTAGTTCCGATATCTATCGCAAGTCCATAAATATTATCTGTTGTATTTCCTTTTTCAATTGCAATAACCTTATCCTTGTCAAATACAGCTGTCGCAACTCCATCAAATGGTTCTATCATTTTTAAAACATCAAAATCAACCTCATCTAGTGAGAGACCTTTTAAAATTGCATCTTCAAAGGAAATTTGATTTTCAAGCGAAGGCTTTTCTATCTCAAATAATTTCTTTGATATAGAAGGACTTAAATTAAATTCTGGCATATATCCTGTAGTTAAAATCTTATGCTCTCTTTCCTTATGAAGAGTTTCTATTACTAAATCACTTTCTGGATGAATAAGGCACGAAAGCCTCACTCCCTCTTTAATTTCACTTTCACTTAGAAATTTTTTCTCTGCTTCAGGTATTTCGCCCGAACTTCCTTCTGTTATTTTCACTTTGCACTTTCCGCAAGAACCCTTGCCATTGCAAGGGTTCTCTATAAATATATCGTTGTCATGAAGAATTTGAAGCAGATTTTGACCAGGCAAATACTCAATAGCCTTACTGCTTCCTTTTACAAAAATCTTAGGCATTATTTTTTGCATCTCCTTCTGTCAGTGCGCTCAGCATGGACCTTACATTTCTCAGCGAGGACTTCATACCAAGTCCACATGCTGGCGAAATGATATCAGAACCATCAAGCACGCATTTTTTTGTCATATCTGCAATTTTTTGCATCTCCCCAAACTCGATTGTATATGTACTTACATTTCCCATAATAAGTCTATTTCCTAGGTTTTTCTTAGCTTCAGAAATACTCACTATAGAATCAAAGCTAAGCACATCGCTCTCTATCTTGTTTACTTCTTTATATACATTCTTCATTTGTCCGCAGATATGCACTATGCTGCTTTTGCCCAGCCTTTTAACTTCAGCTATTATTTGATTTATGTATTTTACTGCAAATTCATCAAATAGCTTCGGTCCTAGTATTTCTCCTGTACCACTTGGGTCAGATATAGCTATGATGTCTGCTCCTGCTTCTATCTGCTTTATAGCAAACTCTGTAATTTGCTTTGTAATAAAGGTCATGTACTCATGAGCTTTTTCGTTATTCTTTCTAAGCTCCTTATAAAAAACTACAGGCTCCATAATAGAGCTAGCCGTGCTTATAGGCCCTGTGATATTTCCTATTATAGGAACCTCTGTATTTTTGGCTTTGAGAATTTTTATGGCGTCTATTACTGTGCTTGATCTTCCTTTAGAAAAATCTATAGCCTCAAGTTTTTCCCACTCAGCTACAGAACTTATGTTGTAATTTATTACATGAGGCTCATAGATATTGCTCCCCATATCAATGTCTGCTCCAAATTCCTCTGCTTCAACAGTCATACAAAACGGAACTCCATAATTTTCAAAACAGCCTTCTTTATACACAGCCTCAGATAAATCAGCCATCTGCTGAGGATTTTTGTGAGCATCTGGAAAACTTATTTCGCATAGCTTCATAAGTTCCTCTGTCACCATGTTCATCATTCCACCTGGACATATGCAAGGAGGTCTATCTACTTCTTGATGATTTAGAACCTTTTCTAGTCTTTCCTTTGGAGTAAGCATATAAATCTCCTTTCTATGCAGTAACTAGCAATTTTTTTGCAAGCTTAACTGCCTCAACTGCATTTGAAGAATATCCATCTGCCCCTATAGTGTCACAGTATTTCTGAGAAATGGGCCCTCCTCCAATTAAAACCTTAATCTTATCTCTTAGTCCTTCTTCCTTTAATCTGTCTACTACTGTCTTCATTCCACCCATAGTCGTAGTCATAAGAGTCGATAGGCATACAAAATCAGCTCCTACTTCTTTAGCTTTACTTACAAAGCTATCAAGAGGAACATCTCTTCCTAAGTCAATCATTTCAAAGCCAGCTGTTTCTAGCATTATTTTCACAAGATTCTTTCCTATATCGTGTGTATCCCCTTCTACTACTCCAATTACACCCTTTACCTTTGCTTTATCAGCTTCCTCTGCTGGCAGGTGTGGTCTTAGTATGTTAAGCCCTTCATACATTGCATCCGAACATAAAAGCACATCTGTAACAAAATATTCTTCCTCATCATATAGCACGCTTGCTTTGTTCATCCCATCAACTAGCCCTTGCATAATACCATCAAATGCTTCATATCCTGCTTCTATATATTCTTTACTAGCCTCTATTACATCCTCTTCTTCCATATCTACTACGCCATCTGACAGTCTCTTTAGTAAAGCCTCTTTTGATTCAAACATAATATTTCATCGCTCCCAAACATTAATAGAAAAGTAATAGTTTGTCATATTAATTCTATAGATTTTAT
>CAZFTH010000063.1:0-8183 GCA_964521745.1 uncultured Peptostreptococcaceae bacterium | reverse complement strand
TTGTAAGCAGTGTAAATAGCGTAGAGAAAACTTCTCTCTCATTTGAAATTCAAAATAGCACCTTTAATTTTTCAGATAATTTTTGGTTATCAAAGGAACAATTTTATGACCATTTGGAGAAAATGCATTCAGAATCTGAACATTATTCTGATTATAGTTATGAACAAGAAGAATTTAAGTCTTCAAAGCAAATGACTAATTCTCCTAAGGATGAAATCTTATCCTTTGTTAATACTGTTTTAGAAAAATATAATCAATTAATAGACCATATAGCGAAAGTTGATTTAGCAAAAAATCAAAATAATATATCTAAAATACTAAAAGTTATAACATCTCACAATCGACCTCTTTCAAACTTAGGTATAGTCTCTGGAAGAAACTATCATTTGATTATAAACGAAGACAAGTTTTTGCAAACAGCTTCAAAAAGTCCTCATCATTTAAAGCTGTTATTAGACCCAGAAAAGGGTATACTCAGAAAAATCCACGACAGCATTAAGGAAGTGATTTCATGATAACGACAGCATTTATAGTAGAGTATAATCCTTTTCATAATGGACATAAGCTACACCTTGAAAAATCAAAAGAAATAACTAATGCCACCCATTGTTTAGGAATAATGAGTGGCAATTTTATTCAAAGGGGCGGACCCGCTCTAATTGATAAATGGCATAGGGCTAAGTTAGCTATAGAAAATGGTGTTGACTTAGTAATTGAACTTCCTCTCTTGTTTGCTTCTCAATCTTCAGAAATATTCGCAAAGGGAAGCATATCTATACTTAATCAACTCAACATAGTTGATAACTTAGTATTTGGAAGCGAATCAAACAATATAGAAAGCTTATTAGAACTAGCTCATATTTTTGCAAATGAAAGCGAACTTTTAAGTGAATCCATAAAGCATCATCTCAAAATGGGGCAAGCCTATCCTAAAGCTAGAGAAAACGCACTTAAATCTATATCAAAATTAGATTTAAGCACTAAGTCTAATGACATTTTAGGTCTAGAGTATCTAAAACAAATAATCTTGCAAAAAAGCTCAATTAAGCCATTTACTATACAACGTACTGGCAGCTCTTACAACAGTACTCGTTTAGTTGGCCAAATTTGCAGCGCTACTGCTATACGTGAACAATTAAAAAATTCTTTGAATGACGACATGAAAAATTTTCTACCTAATTCTAGCTATGATATGATTGAAAATTTCTATAAGTTATCTGCCATAGTTCACGATGAAATTTTTTATGAATTCATACGCTATAATATTATAAGTGACCTAGAAATATTAAATGATATTTTTGATATAAACGAAGGTATTCATAATAAAATTTACAAAAATGCTTTAACAACTTCAGACTTGAATGAACTAGCATCTTCTATAAAAAGTAAGCGCTACACTTATACTCGTATAAAAAGAATTTTATTTAATATTTTACTACAAATAACAAAAAAAGATATGGATATAATTATTAATTCAACTTCTCCAGCTCCATACGCTAGAATCTTAGCATTTAACCAAAAGGGGACACAGCTGCTTAATAAAATGAAAAAAACTAGTAGTATTCCTATTATAAACAAAGTAGCATCATTTGTTCCAAAAAACGAACTTGAGGATATTTCGTTTAAGTACGACACAAAAGCAACTAGAATATACAACTTAGCTAATTTCTCTAGAAATACTTTAACCGATTTAAACCAAGATTACTATAAGTCTCCCATATTTATACCTTAGTTTATAAATAAAAAAAAGATTTTATCTTAAGCCTTGGCTAGGTAAAATCTTTTTTTATTTAGTGTTTAATCCTTTATTCTTTTTTTGTTGGTAATAAAAGAATTCTCTTATAAATCAAATTCTCTTAACTCTTGAATATTTTTTTGTAATCTGTTATTCAACTTCCCTAAATCTGTATCTAATTTTTTTAACATCTCAATAGCATATTCTCGAGAACCATCTTTTAAATCTTTAGCTTTATTTTCTGCCTTCTCAATTATTTCCTGAGCATTTTCTTGAGCTTTCTTAGTGATTTCACTATCAGCAACCTTTTGCTTTATGTAGTCTTCTGTATCCTTAATCATTTTTTCTGCTTCTTCTTTTGCATCGTCAACTATTCTTTGTCTTTCCTTATTAATCCAATCAGCTTGCTTTACTTCATCAGGAAGACCAATACGTATGTCACGAAGAATTTCTAGTGCTTTACTTTTATCTATCATTACTTTATTTCCAAAAGGTAGCTTAGAACCTTCTTCAATTATATCCTCTAGAAGTTCCAAAAGATTTAATACCTCCATTTTACTCCCCCCTACTCAACTTTTCTTTCATCTTCATTATAGCATAATCCGGCACGAGTCCATCAATTTTTCCACCAAATTTTGCAACTTCTTTAACTAAACTAGAACTCAAATAAGAATACTTTTCACTTGTAGTAAAAAAAACTGTCTCCGTTTTATCATATAGCTGCCTGTTCATTTGAGCCATTTGAAGTTCATATTCAAAATCTGAAATAGCTCTTAACCCTCTCACAATTGCTGAGAGTTGTTTTTCTTTACAATAATCTACAAGTAAACCAGAAAAACTATCAAAACTTACATTATCTAAATTATCAATACCATGCTTTAAAATATCCAGTCTTTCTTCTAAAGAAAATAAACTTTTCTTACTGTCATTTACTAAAACAGCAACTATCAAATGGTCAAACACCTTTGAAGCTCTTTTTATAACATCTATATGACCATTAGTAATAGGGTCAAAACTTCCAGGATACACTGCTATTTTAGCCATTTGATTCAGTCCTCTCATAAAAAGTTAATTTTATTATGGAATATTTTTTTTCTCTTGTTTTTTTAAGTCCGGCTATTTCTTCTTCTAAATCATACTGTATATCAGTTTCTACAACTAGCATTCCATATTCGTCTAGTAATTCTTCTTGAGAAATCATCTCTATTACTTTACTAGTATTTTCAAAAACATATGGCGGATCCATAAATATATAGTCAAACTTGATATTCTTATTTGAAAGCAAAGTCAGCGAATCCATCACATCATTTTTTATTATCTCATAATTACTAAAACTAAATTTACATGATTCTATATTCTTCTTAGCAAGATTAATAGATTCTAAATCTCTATCTACAAAGTAAACTTTAGCTGCATCTCTTGATAAAGCTTCTATTCCAATAGATGCACTTCCACAAAATAAGTCTAAAAAAACCGATTCCCTAATATTAAATCCAATAATATTAAACAAGGACTCTTTTACCCTATCTAAAGTCGGTCTTACATTGTTATTTTGTGGAGATAATAATTTTTTTCCTCTTGCTTTACCTGCTATAACTCTCATATTTTTTCTCCATTAACCCATTAATTTATTAAACCTTTTACCAAGTTCTTCCTTAATTAAAATATTATCATCTACTTTTAATTCAAAATCATCATTTATTACTTCATCTGCAAAATCTTTAGCTAAATTGAGTATTGCAATGTGTTTTGATATATCTGCTAATCTAAAATTATCAAGCCCATGCTGCCTTGTCCCAAAATATTCTCCTGGACCTCTTAATTCTAAATCTTTTTGAGATATCTCAAATCCATCATTACTAGTTTCCATAATCCTCATTCTTTCCTGTATGTACTTATTTTTACCCTCATACAGCAATATACAGTAGGATTGATATTCCCCTCTTCCAACACGTCCTCTAAGCTGATGTAATTGAGATAAACCAAATCTTTGAGCATCTTGAATTATCATAACGGAAGAGTTAGGCACATTCACCCCAACTTCAATTACAGTAGTAGATATAAGTACATCAATATTCCCATCTGAAAAGGTATCCATTATTTCTTGTTTTTCTTGTGCTTTCATTTTTCCATGAAGTAAAGCTATTTTATATTCCTTGAACTCTGTTTCCAAAAGTGTTTCATATAAATCCATCGCCGCCTGAATATCCAAACTTTCACTTTCTTCTATCAAGGGACATACAATATATGCCTGCCTGCCAAGAGCTATTTCTTCCTTAGCAAATTCATATACTTTTTTAGCTTCTTGTTTTTTTCTTGCAAAAGTTTTAATTGGCTTTCTACCAGAAGGCATCTGGTCTATAACAGAAATATTTAAATCCCCATGCATGATAAAAGCCAATGTTCTTGGAATTGGAGTAGCCGTCATTACTAACATATCTACAGTAAGGTGATTTTTAAGTAATAATTTACTTCTTTGTCTTACCCCAAATCTATGTTGTTCATCCGTTATTACTAAACTTAAATTATTAAACTTAACTTTATCTTCAATCAATGCATGTGTACCAATAACAATATCGCACCTAGCATTTATAAGCTCATCGTATAATATTTTTTTATTTTTTGAGCTTGTACTTCCAGTTAAAAGTCTTATCTGAGCATTTGTAGATTGAAATATTTCTATGAAGTTTTTATAATGCTGTTTAGCTAAAATTTCAGTAGGAGCCATAAGTGCACATTGATATCCATTAATATATGCATAAAATGCAGCAAGCATAGCAATTACTGTTTTACCTGAACCCACATCGCCTTGAACTAACCTTTGCATAGGATTAACCTTAGACATATCTTCTATTACTTCTTTACTTACTTTTAATTGAGCTTTTGTAAGCTCAAAAGGTAATTTGTCTATAAACTCTCTAATCTTAATTTTGTTTTCATCAGATTCTATATGCTTAATTCCTAATTCTTTACTTGAATTTTGTTTTATGCTTAGTAGTCCAATATTTAATAAAAATAATTCATCAAAAACTAATCTAAATTTAGCAACTTTTATAAGCAGTGGATCTTTTGGAAAATGTATGTTTTTAATAGCATCATCTAATTCACATAATCTAAGCTTTTGCCTATATTTAGGGCTCAGATACTCCATATCTTTCAAGCTTAAATTTTTTAATACCCAATTTATTGACTTTATTATTTCATCATTAAATAAACCTCTTGTCAATGGATATATAGGATATATTATCCCAGTTTTTTTCTTATAATTATCAAAATCAATTTCCGGGGCACTAATATTACATATACCATTTATTCTCTTAGCAGTTCCGTAAGCCTTTATGTTTCTTCCTAAATCAAGTTGACTTTGGATATAAGGATTATTAAAAACTGTTAAGAACGCTTTTTGAGTATTGTCATATATACAAATTCTTATAATTACCATATTTTTTTTAGGTTTTTTTATATCTACAGATATAATTTTGCCTTCTATACAAACCTTCTCTTCAAAATGCACATCTGCAATTTTTTTGAATTGTCTCCTATCCTCATATCTAATAGGATAATGTGTCAGTAAATCATTAATTGTTTTTATTCCAAGTCTATTATAAAGTGTTTTCTTTTTTGTCCCTATCCCTGGTATACTATCAATTTCTAAATCTAGTTTCGAATTCATAAACATCCTCTTTTTCTAGTTTACTACCTATCCAAGAAAAATTTAAAAGACAAAAAGGAAACCATGAGGTTCCCTTTTATTTTAATATATAAAATAGTCTATTCCACAGAAATAATGTAATAATATAAAGGCTGTCCCCCATGATATAGTTCTATATCTAAATCTGGGTAAACTTCTTCTAATTCTTCTATTAAACTCTGAGCTTGATTTTCATCAATGTCTTGTCCATAAAATAAACTGATTATTTCACTGTCTTCATCTACAAGACTCTCTATAAGTTTTATAGCAACTAGACCTATTTCCTTGCCAGCTGCTAGTATTTGCTTCTCACCTATGCCTATTATATCATCTTTTTTTATTTCGAGACCATCAGAGCTTGTATCTCTTACAGCAAAAGTAACTTGCCCACTTTTTACATAGCCTATTGATTGTGTCATTGATTGAATATTATCTCCAAAACTGGATTGAAGACTCATATTCATAAGAGCTTGAAAACATTGAGGTATAGTTTTAGTAGGAATTACTTCAATATTTTTACTACTAATTTCACTGGCTTGTTTAGCCGCCATTATTATATTACTATTATTAGGTAAAATAAAAATATCATTTGCATCAATCTTATCTATTGCCTCTAAAAAATCTTTAGTGCTGGGATTCATAGTCTGACCGCCTTCTATAATATGATCAACACCAAAATCCTTCATTATCTTAGCAAGGCCATCTCCCATTGCTACTGATATAACCCCAAAACCCTTATTTATTTCTGACCTACTCGACTCTAAAACAATCTCAGGTTTAGCATCCTTATTTTGTTCTATTCTGACTTCATGCTGAAGTCTCATATTCTCTATTTTAATTTTATCCAAGTCTCCATAATTTATAGCTTTTTCCATAACCTCACCTGGGTTATTGGTATGGATATGAATTTTAATTAATCCATCATCCCCAACTACAATCAATGAATCACCATAATTTTCAATCTCTTTTTTAAAGTCTTCAGGTGCTATTTTTGTAGTTTTTACCATAAACTCAGTACAATAGCCAAATTCTAACTCACCATCAAATATATGGATATCCTCTTCATCAAACAAGGCTGGAGATTTAATTTCTACTTTATTCTTTTTTACAGGTTCCCCTATATAAGCTCTATATAATCCTTCAAAAAATACAACAAAACCCTTCCCCCCAGAATCTACAACATTTGCATCTTTAAGAGCTTTTAGAAGCTCAGGTGTATGATTAAGTGAGTTGTTTGATGCTTGAAGCAATTCCTCTAAAAAGAATTTCATATCAATATGGTTTTTATATATTTTTAAAGCTTCTTCTGCTGTTTGCCTAACTACCGTTAGAATAGTCCCTTCAACTGGCTTTATAACAGCTTTATAGGCTACCTCTCTAGCCGAATCAAGAGCAAGCGCTATATCCTCAACAGTTAGCTCATCTTTATTTTCTATTGACTTTGCAAAACCTCTTAAAAGCTGAGATAATATTACTCCAGAATTACCCCTAGCACCCATCAAAGAACCTTTAGTTATACTCTTTCCAATTTCTGTTATAGTACTAACATTTGAATTTTCAAGCTCAGAAACTGCCGATTCAATAGTTAGTGACATATTTGTTCCAGTATCGCCATCTGGCACTGGGAATACATTTAATTTGTCTATCAGAGCTTTTTCATTTACTAGATTATTTGCTCCTGATAAAATCATTTCTTTTAATAAAACTGCATCTATATTGTTCATCTGATATAAAAACCTCCTGTTACTTTTGAACTCTTACACCCTGGACATTGATATCAATTTTACTAACCTTAAGTCCAGTTTGATTTTCTACATAATACTTAACTCTATCTATTATATTATCTGCAACTACTGATATCTTAGTTCCATACTGAATAACGACAAACAATTCAATACTAACAGTTTCCTCTGCAATTTCTACCTGAATTCCTTTACTTCCATTTGGCCCCTGAAGAAGCTCTACTATACCTGTAGATTTATTTTTAGATGCCATTCCAACTAGACCATAACACTCCATGGCTGCTTGACTTGCAATTTTAGCAACTACTTCTTTATCTATATACACATTTCCTTTTTCATTTGCTAAGATACCTGCCATTAATATACCTCCTTAATCAATATGATGATATTCTATTTAGAATTTATTTATACCCGTTTTTAATAAATTATCTCTTTTCAAAGTATATATGATATCAAGATTTTGTTCAAGTAAATTTAAGCTTAGTATTGCTTTTTGTAGTCTGTGTATGGTATCATAATATTTGTTTTCTATTAATCATTCTGTTAAATAAGGAGGTTTTTGAAATGGCAAGAGTTTGCGAGGTATGCGGAAAAGGCAAAGTAAGCGGCAATAATGTCAGCCATTCAAATCGTCATACAAAAAGAACTTGGTCTCCAAATCTGCGTAACGTTAAGGCAGTAGTAGAGGGAACTCCAAAGACAATAAAAGTATGTACAAGATGCTTACGTTCTGGAAAAGTACAAAGAGCTATATAATAACTAACTGTACTTAAAAAAAGACTTGAATCTTTCTAATTAATTAAAAAGATTTCAAGTCTTTTTTATTGTTGATATATATTACTAATCTCCATAAAATTATAATTCTGGATTGGTTAAGATAGCAATGAGATTTCCAATTTCAAGCTCTATTTCTGCCTTATCTTCAGATATTATGTTAGATATACATCTAGTAGAACCTAGCTCTAAATTATATTTATCAAGTGGATAAGCAAATCCTTTAAGAGTAATTCTATAA
>CAZFTH010000062.1:0-8258 GCA_964521745.1 uncultured Peptostreptococcaceae bacterium | reverse complement strand
CTACAATCTACGTTTTTATAAATATTGCATTTATCAAAGGAAATTTATACAAGCATATTTTTATTTATGGAATGCAAGGTGGCTATTCTTTATTTCTACATTCTATTGTAGCTCTATTTGTAGGTAGAATAAGCACTGCTACGCCTTTGTATATTCAGCTATCCATTCAAACCATAGGCTATAGCATTTTATTTACGCTTTTTTTCATCCCACTTTGGAAGAAAGTTTCTAATTCTATTATTTTTAATAGCCAACTAACAAATGATTATTACTGGAATGTAATATGGATGATTCCTGCCCTTGCAATTTACAGTGATGCAATGGTTACTATGAATAACCAGTGGATTAATAGCCTTCCTCAGATTATTTCTAGAATCATGACCGCTTTGTCCTTGATTATATCTTGGAAATGGATTACTCTCGATTTTGAATCTCTGGAAAACATGCTTTACTTAAAGAATCAAAATAAAATCATGAATCTTCAAACAGAAGGCATCTTAGCTCAAGCTGAAATTCTTAGAGAATCAGAAAATCACATTAAAATATGCAAGCACGATATGAGACATAACCTTGGAATAATAAGGTCATTAATCCAAGATAAAAAAACTGAAGATGTACTTAATTATATCGAAGAGCTCGACACAACTATGAAAGCTAACAAGCCTCTCGTATATTGTAAAAACTCTATAGTAAATTCTGCCTTATTGGTTTATATGACAAAGGCTAAAGAGAAAAATATAGATGTGAAATTAGAGCTTAATATACCAGATAAGCTTCCGTGGAATAGCAACGATATAGCTATTCTGATAGCCAATGCATTTGAAAATGCAATAATCGCTAGCTCTAAGCAAAGCCTTGATGAGCAAGAAATCTATATAAGTGCTAGATTTTATGATGAAAAGCTAGCTATCATCTTCAAAAATAGATTTAACGGTGAAATTTTAATTGGAAGTAGTGGCTTCCCAACAAGCACTGAGCCTGGTCATGGAATAGGCATGCAATCTATATTGTCAATCGTAAATAAATATAAGGCCTCTGCAAGCTGTACCAGTAATAATGGTTGGTTTAATATGACATTCCTATTCACATAACTTACTAGTTACAAACTAACATACCTATTTATAGACATTAAAAATCCTAGATTATTTTTAAGCCTTTACATTTCTGTAGTTGCTTATTAATCTAGGATTTCTTAATTTCATTGTTATATATAGTACACTGCTAGATAAGGGAAAAATATCATCATATATAGTATAGTATTTACAGTAAAAAACTCAAAATATGTTCCCCAAAGTCTTTGTTTCATATCATTTCTAGTATGCCTATAAAAAATAAATGCAAGTGATATCAGCAAGCTCATTACTATCATAGCAATTACTATCACTGGATTTTTTAGATAAAATGGCAGAGCTATATTTGATGGAGCATTTTGAATGAGATAGCTCGACATAGTCATAAGCTGAGCAATCAAATGCATTACAGCAGCTGCGATTATTATCTTTCCTGGGTTTCTCTCTGTCCAGCTCACAAAAAACAACATTGCTGAGAAAAATAATAAGGAAATAAATATAAATATATATCCAAAATAGCTAAGAGAAAAAGCATATCCAAATACTGAAGCTGCAACTGTTTCTCCCAGTATACCGTTTACTTCATCAACACTTGGCTTACTAGTTTTTTCCATTATGCTTGGGCTTGATGAAGCAAGATATACTTCTTTTTTGTTTGCCATTACATTTTCATACTTTAAATAATCATGCCCATTAATGCTTATCATTTCTGGATTGTAAGCTGTTATTTTGCCTTTAGTAAGCAGCTTTTTAGGCTCTGAGGCATTTAAATCAGCAATTGCGGCTTGAGTATATACACTATTTCCCTTTACATCATCAATTAATAGAATCATCTCGCTAGTGCCATTGTAAAAAACTGGTGCTGAATCCTGATGAAGTGATGATACAGAAACTGGCTTTGCTTCAGCCTTATCTATATCCACAGTATAATATGACACATTTTGGCTTTTGTGATCCTTTATTCCATAAATTAAAGTACTTTGGTTTTGATTTGCTTCCAATACCAAGCTTCTCAATTTTCTATTTATATCTGTACCAAGCTCAGCAATATCCCTATAATCACTAAACCTAGCGTTTAAGTATTTAGCATATCTAAGATGAGTAGTCATATCTGATATAGTTGCATAAACTATTTTTACACCTTCATCACTCACCTTAATGTCTGCATTTATGACTTTATCTTGAGTTTTCAGGATATAAGTTTTTCCATCCTTTTCAACTACTCCTAACCCATCATTTTTCCCATAAATTAGATAACCATCCTTTTGAACCATAAAATTGGCTTCATCTATTCTAATATCTTTACCAATTCTTTTTAGATTTTTGGACTCTACTATAGTTTTTCTTATATTGCCATCTGCAAGTGTGTATAGTATAAAATTATCTCCATCTACTTTTATAGCAAAATCCTTAACTCCAGTAAATTCAGTTTTTAGCTGATTTACTTTATTTAGATTTTCATCATAGAACTCAAAAAATAAATTGCCCTTTTCTAAGTATCCAACTGCAAAGGCATCATCTCCTAAATTTAAAAGCTTGGATTTATTTGAAATATTTTGCTCAATTGTATCTGCTTTTAATATCTTTTGAAGAATACCTCTACTCATATCTGGATTAGGAGGTCTTAGAGTATTAGAATATATCCAAGTGCCTAATGCTATAAGCAAAATCAAAAAATTAAGAATTACCAATCCCCAGGCTAATTTCTTTTTCACGGACAAGCCCCCCAAAGCAATTATGAATACAAGAACTCATATACCTTTTCATATACATTGTTGCTACCTATTACTACTATGGTGTCTCCTTCTTCAAATACGTAATCAGGTCCAGGTGATATCACAGTCTCGCCTTTACGTCTATATGCAACCATAGTTGTTCCTGTAGTCTGCCAAAGCCTAACTTCATTTATTTTTTTACCTATTTTTTTTGAATCAGCAGTAACTTTAATTTCTATAAATGTATATGGCGTATCACTTTTGAATCTTTCAATATAGTCAAAAATAGTGTCAAAACTCTCTTGTATTTGCTCATCGATTTTCTTTTTTTGTTGCATCAAATCTCTAATCTCATCTTTAATAGAAGAAATATATCTGCTGCTTTTATTTTTCTCGATAAATTTCTCTGCCGCAGATTTAGACATGACATCAATTCCACTACCTCTATTACTGTTTACTACATCCATATCTTCCAGCAGGACTATCGCTCTTCTAATTGTCTCTGGAGAAACATTGTACATACTGGCTAGTGTTGACCTTCCACTAATCTTTTGTTTTTCTCGAAATTCTCCATTTAATATCTTGTTTGCGATATCCAATGCAATAGAGACATATGCTGCCTTCTTTTGCCCTTTCATAACCTACAACCCCTCCACAAATTCATTATTCTGTTTTTACTTTATCATATTTGAAAAAGTAATCTAGAGTTGCCCTATAGATTGCTCTTTCAAAATAATAAGGACTTTCTAAAGACATCTGTTCAAATTCCTTTTCTAGGAGCTTTGTAATAAGCGGAAGCATCTGCACAGCATAAAGCTCCATACATTCACGAGGCTTGACTCCAGGCCATGCATCGCAGCTCACAACAGTTCTTCGATTAGATGTATTTACTGTATCAGGTATATCATAATACTCTTTGTCATCTTTGTATATAATATATTTATCTAAAGTTCCTGTAGGAATTCCTTCTATGGCTTTTACTTGTATTCCTTCTTCATCTACCAAATAAGGGTCTGCCGTCAAATCAAGTATTATAGCTTCTTTTTTAAGTTCTCCCAATAATTCATTATCTACAATATAATCATATGGATTATCTCTAGTTGAGGCATCTACTAATATATCAGTTCTTGCTAATATTTTTTGCATTTCATCTTTGTCAGATGTAATATTTCTAGGTAGCATATTTATAAGTATACCTTTTGCCTTAGCTTCTTTTATTTTATTTGCTATTTCAGGTAAAGCAAACTTAGAAGCTGATTTTGCCGCTTGTAGTCCAACCATTCCCATTCCTATTATAGACACTTCTAGAGGGCCTCTTTCATTACTATAAAAGTCTGGCTTTATTTTTTCTAGCTCGGAAAAAGCAATCTCCATTCCATGAAGAGAAGTTCCTTTTGCATTAAATACAAGTCTTTGAAGGAAATCACCTCTGATAGAATCTAGCGATACGGCTTTAATATTTTTTCTTTTAAGTACTTTATTACGTTTTGCTCTAGTTGGATAATGAAGCATACTAACTAATATCTTTCCATCTGGTATTAGCTCGAGCTCATCAAATTCTGGACTTCTTAATACTATTACGATATCTTGTTTATAACTTTCCTCTTTTGATACAAATTTTATATTTTTATTTACAGTTAAATAGTCTTTTTCTGTATATCCCATCTTAGAACCATAGCCTTCTTCTATATAAATTTTAGCACCCGTAATTTCTAATTTTTCGAAGAAATCTGGTAAAAAAGCTCTTTTTTCCCCTTTTTCTTTATGCATACTTGGAAATCCTAATGTTTTCATAGTCATTCTCCTTTACTGTTTAGTTTTGACAAGTGCCAACTTTCCGTATATAATAAAGTAGGCAATTTAACAACTTAATTATATACATAAGTTGTAACTTTAACAAGAGAGGAGATTTAAAATCATGTCAAATTCTGTAATTAAATCTATTTATAGCTGTGATATCAATCATTTATTTAAAAATGACGGCTTTGAATTTGCTGTTAGTATGGACTGCGAAGGAACAAATTACGATAAAAATTTAGAAAACAATATCTTAAACCTCGAACGTTTTTTAAAGCTTGCAACTGACAATAATATAACAACTATTCTTTTTATTACTCCATTCTTTGCTGATATGTTATCTAAATTAAATCTCGTTGATAAAATCAAAAAAAATTATAAAGTAATCTTTGGACTTCATATACATCCAGATAATCTTCCAGAAGAAATTGCTTCAAAATGTTCTTTTATTAGACCTGATGAAGAATACCTAGCTGCTTATAATTATCATGAACAAAAACAAATTATAAATCTGTGTATGAAATATTTAGATTCAAAGTCAATAGAACCTATACAAATATATAGAGGGGGTTGCTTCTCTATGAATGAAAATACTAGCAAGATTTTAACAGAAATTACAAATATCAAATATGAATCTCATAATCCATATCGTGAGCAGTATACTCCACTTAATGGGCTCTTAAACCCTCTTCCTGTTTATGCTCTTAGCCGTAACGAGGAATTAAGATTAGAATTTTTTACTACAGAAAAACTGCAACATATGATTTCTGAAGCCTATGACAATCAAGAAAAAACTATAGCCATAACTCACAGTTATATGCTAGACCCTAATGATTTTCATTATGAACGTGATGCTATAGTAGATGATATCCATACTAGATTGGAAAAAATAATCAGAACCATCCAGGATAAAAATACCATACCCAAGATAGCAAATTAATTATTATAAAAATAAAAAAAGCTGAAATTCAGATAGCAATACTTCTGAACTTCAGCTTTTTTATAGCTTTATATTAAAATATATTATTACTTAAGGTGAATACTGCAATTTGAGTTCTATCATTTAATGATAGTTTTCTTAGTATACTAGAAACATGATTTTTTACAGTTTTATCGCTTATTTCTAAATGTTTTGCTATTGCTTTATTCGACATACCTTTTGAGATTAGGGCCATAACTTGTAATTCTCTTTTCGTTAGCTTTTGCGATTTGGTATTTTCTTCTATTTGTCTTCTTACATAATCCATATCTTCTTTTATCAACTCTGACACCTTTGGAAATGTCACTGTTTCTCCATCATATACTCTTACTATAGCATCTATTATGCCATCACAGTCTATATCTTTAGATAAATAGCCATCAGCACCTAAATTAAGACATTTTAATACTATTTCTTTATCTTTGCAGCTTGTCAGCATTATCACCTTAACTTTTGGCTTAAGTAATTTAATCTCTTGTAGAACTTCTATTCCATTCATTTTAGGCATTCCTATATCTAATAAGATTAAATCTACTTGTTCTCGTTCTAAATACTCTAAGGCATCAAATCCACTTTCTGCTTTAAATATAAGCTCAGTTTGACTGTTTTCTTCTAGTATTTTCTCTACTATATCTCGAATTAATGCGTCATTATCTACTACCATCGTTTTTATCATTGTATTACCTCACAGTCTGGACTTAATTATACCCATATTTTCATTCTAAAGACCTAGCAACATTATATCTTAATTACCGTTTTTTGTAAATTAAAAGACATCCTATTTAAGTAGATATTCCTACTAAAGTATGATGTCTTGTTTTAATATAAATAATATAGCTATTGTCTATTGTCCTCTTTTAAAAGACTTTAGTATTGGATTTGCTATAGCTACTTCATTTTCTTCAATAGTTATTTCTAGTAATTCATTTGTATTTACTTTTTCAAGATCAGTTTTTAATTCATCAGGTATTTGAAGCATAAAAGGTTTATCTATCATTTCAAACTCAGCAAAATTATTGTCAGCAAAGCCTATATACTTCGCTCTAGTCTTTGCATCATCAGTATTTTTTGCATTATATACTTCTATACTTTGATTTTTAACTTTAATCTCTAGATTAACTATAGTATTCACTTTTTTATCAGAGAAAAACACCCTGACTTCATCTGTTAATATAATATTATTTCCATGGACTTCCGGGTCTAATATTATCATTTCTGCCTTATCTTCTTCCATTGAGTAAAATATAGCACTTACTTCTTTTAACTCTTTGTCAGCATCAGTTTTTTCTTCATTTTCTGAAAGTTCATTTTTATTATCTGATGTTTCTTCATTAGTTTCTACTGGTATTTCATTTGGTTCAGGTGAAGTAATTTGATTGTTACATCCTGTGAATATTATTCCAAAAACTAGTAATACAGCAAGCAATTTAGTTAGCTTTTTCATTTATAACACTCCTTAATGCAAAGAATCTTGATATATCAACTAATACTTTTTATTTCATTTTGAGTAAACCTCTATATATAGTTTATCAGATTTTCACTCTACTTGGAATAACAGTATTGTTACAGATGTTTTTTTAGGAAATATCCAGTATATGAATCTTTACATTTTGCAACTTCTTCAGGAGTTCCTTCTATCAATAAATTCCCACCTTTGTCTCCACCTTCAGGACCTAAATCTATAATATGGTCGCAGGTTTTTATTACATCTAGATTGTGCTCTATCACCACTACTGTATTGCCTCCATCTACTAATCTTTGCAGTACTTCTATAAGTTTTTTTACATCATCAACATGAAGACCAGTAGTAGGTTCATCTAATATATATAAAGTTTTTCCAGTAGCTCTTTTACTTAGCTCAGTTGCTAATTTAATCCTTTGAGCCTCTCCACCAGATAGTTGTGTCGACGGCTGTCCTAGCGTTATATATGACAATCCAACTTCATTAAGCGTATCTAATTTTCTTTTTATTTTAGGAATATTTTCAAAGAAAATCAATGCTTCTTCCACATTCATAGAAAGTATATCTGATATACTTTTGCCCTTATATTTCACTTGCAAGGTTTCTCTATTATACCGCTCACCCTTACACACCTCACAAGGAACATATACATCAGGAAGAAAGTGCATTTCTATTTTGATAATTCCATCGCCTTTACATGCCTCGCAGCGTCCACCTTTTACATTGAAGCTAAATCTGCCTTTGCTATATCCTCTTGCTTTTGCCTCAGGAGTAAGTGCATAGACATCTCTTATCATATCGAAAACCCCAGTGTAAGTGGCTGGATTCGACCTAGGTGTTCTTCCTATAGGAGACTGATCTATATCTACTACTTTATCTATTTGCTCCAGCCCTAGTATCTCGTCATGCTTTCCTGGTCTTTCCTTTAATCTTTGGGTTTTAGCCGCCGCTCCTTTATAAAGGATTTCATTTATAAGCGAGCTTTTTCCAGAGCCAGATACTCCAGTCACACAGGTAAACACCCCTAGTGGTATATCCACATCTATATTTTTAAGGTTATTTTCTGATGCATTTTTAATTGTTAACTTAGCTCCATTTGGAGTTCTTCTTTCCTTAGGAACCTCGATTCGTTTTTTACCACTTAGATATTGTCCAGTTATCGAATTTGGATTCTTTTTTATATCCTCTAGGGTTCCCTGCGCTATTATTTCTCCTCCATGGATTCCTGCTTTTGG
>CAZFTH010000061.1:0-8341 GCA_964521745.1 uncultured Peptostreptococcaceae bacterium | reverse complement strand
AAGATTTAAAGGATAGACTTAATACATCTATTATATTGATAACACATGACCTTGGGGTTGTTGTTGATGTATGTAGTAGGATAATAGTAATGTATGGTGGTCTTATTATGGAAGAAGGAAGTAGTGAAGAAATATTCTATAATCCAAAGCATCCATATACGTTAGGACTACTTAAATCTATACCTAAGATAACGGAAAAATCTGATAAACAAAGGTTGATTCCTATAGATGGAACGCCTCCAGATTTATTAAAGCCACCTAAGGGATGTCCGTTTGCTCCTAGATGTGATTATGCTATGAAAATTTGTATAGAACAAAGCCCAGAGTATACTCAGATGAGCCCTACGCACAGGTCAATGTGTCATCTACTTCATCCAGATGCACCTAGTGTGCCTGAAATTAACGGAAATATTGATAAGGAGGGACAAGCTTAATGATAAATAAAGATGCAGAAGTATTAATTGAAGTCAAAAACCTTAAAAAATATTTTCCTGTACACAAAGGCTTCTTTAAGAGAACTACTCAAAACGTACAAGCCGTTGATGATATATCTTTTGCTATAAGAAGCGGAGAAACATTAGGCCTTGTTGGAGAGTCTGGATGTGGAAAGTCTACAACTGGAAGAACAATAATCAGACTATATGAACCTACTTCAGGGGAAATTATATACAAAGGAACTGAGATTGGAAGATTATCTCAAAAAGAATTAAAACCATATAGAAAAAAAATTCAGATGATATTTCAAGATCCGTATGCCTCACTAAACTCCAGGATGACAGTTGGAGATATTATTGGTGAGCCGCTTGATATTCACGAACTTGCATCAGGAAAAGAAAGACTTGAAAAAATTCACCAATTACTTCACGATGTAGGACTTAATCCTGACCATGCTACTCGTTATCCTCATGAGTTTTCAGGAGGACAAAGGCAAAGAATAGGTATAGCTAGAGCACTTGCAGTTGAGCCAGATTTTATTATATGTGATGAGCCTATTTCAGCGCTAGACGTATCTATTCAAGCGCAGGTTGTTAATATGCTAGAAGACTTACAAAGAGAAAGGAATATAACATATTTATTTATAGCTCATGACCTTTCAATGGTTAAGCATATATCTGATAGAATAGGCGTTATGTATCTTGGTAAAATGGTTGAGCTTGGACCTGCTGATGACTTATATAATTCACCTCAGCATCCATATACACAAGCTTTATTATCTGCTGTACCAGTACCAGACCCTAATATATCAAAAAATAGTAAGAGAATAATTCTTAGCGGAGATGTACCAAGCCCTATGAATCCTCCTTCTGGCTGTAGATTTAGAACTAGATGCCAGTATGCTATGGATATTTGTAAAGAGCAAGAGCCTGAGTTTGTAGAGATAGCACCTGGCAGAATGTGCGCTTGTCATCTTCATAAAAAATAAACTTTATAAAAAAATAACTTATATTTGAAAAAAAGTTTGAAAATTCTAGAAAATCAGATATTATATAATAAAAGGTTTTTTTATATGATATTTTCTGTGGATGTAATTTTTTTTACATCTACAGATTATATAGAGTTAAATAATAGTTAGCATTAAAAACATAAGGAGGGAAAAAAATGAAGAAAAAATTAATCGCGTTAACACTAACTGCATTAATGGGATTCTCTGTTCTTGCAGGTTGTGGCGGAAATCAAGCTACTGAAGGTGGCGAGGATGCAGCAGGTGAGTCAACTGAACCGAAGATTGTAAGACACAACTTAGGAGCAGACCCACAAACTATCGACCCAGCACTTAATACTGCAGTGGATGGGGCTATATTCTTAGTAAACGTTTTCGAAGGTCTTTGTAAGACTGATGAAAATGAAAAAGCTGTCCCAGGTATGGCGGAAAGCTGGGAAATTTCTGAAGATGGACTTACTTATACATTTAAATTAAGAGATGCTAAATGGTCTGATGGAGAGCCTATAAAAGCTCAAGATTTTGAATATTCTTGGAAAAGAGCTCTTGACCCAGCTACAGCATCTGAGTATGCATACCAAATGTACTACTTAAAAAATGGCGAAGCATTTAACAGTGCAGAAGCTACTGCTGATGATTTAGGAGTAAAAGCTATAGATGATAAAACTTTAGAAGTAGTTTTAGAATCTCCTACTCCATATTTCTTAGAACTTACAGCGTTTCCAACTTATTTTCCAGTTAGACAAGACATTGTAGATGCAGATCCAGAAGGCTGGGCTCTAAATATGGAAACTTATATCAGTAATGGACCTTTCAAAGCTGTTGAGTGGAGCCATAATGATGTATTAAGAGTTGTTAGAAATGAAAATTATTATGATGCAGAAAACGTAAAATTAGATGGAATAGATTTCTATATGATAGTTGAAGAATCAACTGCTATGTCAGCATTTGAATCAGATGAAGTAGATTATATAGAAAATATTCCTACTGACCAAATTCCAACACTACAAGAATCTCACGAAGATTTTGAAATTCAGCCTTACCTAGGAACATATTTCTATGTATTTAATACAACTAAAGAGCCAGTTAATGACCCTAAGGTTCGTAGAGCTCTAACTCTTGCAATAGATAGACAAGCTATCGTTGATGTTGTAACAAAAGGTGGACAAAAACCTGCATCTGGATTCGTACCATCAGGTATGACTCTAAGCGATGGTAGTGACTTTAGAGAAAAAGGTGGAGATTTTGCTATCCCTGCAAATACTAACGTAGAAGAAGCTAAAAAACTTCTTGCTGAAGCTGGATATCCAGATGGACAAGGTTTCCCAACTATCGAAGTTATGTACAACACTCTTGAAGCTCATAAAGCTATAGCTGAAGCTATTCAAGAAATGTGGAAGCAAAACTTAGGAATTAATGTAGAACTTAGAAACGAAGAGTGGAAAGTATTCCAAGAAACAAGAACTCAAGGAGATTTCGTAATAGCTAGACATGGTTGGATTGGTGACTATGTTGACCCTATGACATTCTTGGATATGTGGTTATCAAACTCAGGAAACAACGACGCTGACTGGTTTAACGATGAGTATGACAAGTTAATCGCTGATTCTAAGAAAGCTGAAGGAGCAGATAGAGACGCTCTTATGTTAGAAGCAGAAAAGTTAATGATGGATGCTAACATCACTATGCCTATCTACTACTACACAAAACCAACGTTACTAAAATCTTATGTTAAAGATGTTCATTTCTCACCATTAGGATTTGTATTCTATCACAACGCTACAATTGAACAATAAAATAAGATTATTCATAACAAAAGAAGCGGTCTAGACCGCTTCTTTTGTTATGAATAAAAAATACTATATAAAGCAAGCTTGTTATTTAATTTAGTAGCGTATATTGTTATGCTTGATAAATCATGTATAATAAATCTTATAGAATTATTTAAAAATAAGGTATTTGCTTTAATCGTTATAGATTGACTTTTAATTATAGGAGTAATTATATGAACATCTTAGAAGAAGGAAAACTTTCTATAGAGCAACTTAAAGAGCTAGTCTTTGAGTATACTAAAAATTTTAGAAAAGAAGTATTAACCCACCCTTACATAGGACAAGACTGTGCAGTAATTGACGCTAAAGAAAAAATGATATCCATATCTTCAGATCCTATAACTGCTGCAAAGGAAGACATAGGAAAACTTGCTGTAGATATAAACCTAAACGATATTGCAGCTTCAGGAGCTTCGCCTTTTGCTATTACGGTGACTATTTTATGCCCTATTGGAACTACTGACGAAGATATTAAGTTAGTGATGAAAGATATATATGAAAATGCAAAATCAAAAGAAGTTCAAATTATAGGTGGGCATACTGAGGTTACATCTGCAGTAAATAAAATGATAGTTTCTGTTACTGCATTAGGGCTACTAAGTAAAAGCCAATTTGATAAGATTCCTATATTTGAAGCTGGAGATTGTATATATGTCACAAAGGATATAGCTATGGAAGGAAGCCATATAATAGCTTTAGAAAAATCTTCGGAGCTTTTAGCTATAATAAATGAAAAAGATAAGGACACTCTTGCTTTTTATTCAAATAATTTAAGTGTTTTAGAAGATGCAAGTCTGGCTAGAGGAAGTGCTTGTATTATGCATGATATTACTGAAGGTGGGGTGCTTGGAGCAGTTTGGGAAACTTGCGAAATGATTGGTTTTGGGGCAAGGCTAGATTATAACTCGATGCCCTTGTCAGAAACATCAAAAAAAATCTGCGAATATTATAAAATAAATCCTCTACGACTTATTTCAAGTGGAAGTATGCTGATTGTGGTTAAATCATTAGATTCAAAAAAATTAGAAAAATCATTTGCTTCGTCAAAAATAAAACTCACTAAAATAGGTGAATTAATTAGTGACAAAACTGTTGAAATTTTTCAAAACAATACTTACTCGAAGGTCTTGCCTCCAAAATCGGATGAACTTTACAAACTAGTATAAAAAGTATTAAGAATAAATTACAATACTTGACTTAAGTTGAAATTTGAACCGATTACATGATATGCTAAACATATTAAAAATAGTTAGCTTTTAGCTGCTTTGTTTTAAAAGTGGGAGGATAAAAAATGAAAAAAAGTTTTAAAAAATACATAGCTTTAACACTTGCTCTAGGTTTATTTATTCCAAGTGCTACATTTGCTGCACCTAAAATAGAATATGGGAAATTTATAGTGGCAGGAAAAACGCAAAAAATAGCTCTTGCCAATGTAAGTGTAGACTCTGCACCTCTTACTGTATCTAGTGGAGAAGTTCCACCACTTGTAATGGATTCAAGGACTTTGGTTCCTGTTAAGTTAGTAACTGAAAAATTAGGAGCTCAGATTTCTTGGAATTCAAAAACAGAAGAAGTAACTATAAAAAAATCTGATAAAATTATAGTGTTAAAAATAAATAGCCCAACTGCAAAAGTAAACGGAAAATCTAAAACTCTTCCAGACAAAGTATCTCCTATAATAGTTAATAGTAGAACGATGGTTCCTCTTAAGTTTATAGCAGATGAATTCTCTTTGACAGTAAATTATAATGCTGCAAACAATAGTACTAATTTGATTTCAAAATCAAGTGATAATGTAACTGATGAGCTTTTTTCAACTGATGCACAAACTGATTCTCACGATATTTTAGCAAGTCTTGATTTATCTGGAGTGACAGTGGTTGAAAACAACAATCAAAGTACTATTGAAAATGAGATTAAAGCCGATAGTGATTTGAATATTATACCTGAAATAAATGTAGATTACTTAATATCAAAACCTCAAGAAAATAGTCAAAAACAAGAAGAAACAAGTATAGAAAATTTAAATGCCAGACAAGTTTCTTATAATTTACTTTCGCAAAATATAGATAATGAAATTTTTAGTATTACAGGCACTAGTGGATTAAGTAGCTCAAGCTTTTTTCTATCTGAGCCTGAAAGGCTAGTTATAGATATACATGGAGCGGCGATAAACCCTAGTCTAGACGCAAATAAATTTTATTCCAATAGTGCATTTATAAAAGAAATGAACTCTTATTATCATGTTTCAGAAAATAAATTAAGAATAACATTAAAATTACGAGAGGATACTAAAAGAGAAGAAATTCAGATTAAGCAAAACCCTGCATCAGTTGATATATCATACAAGTCTCAAAAACCTAAAAATTCAAATATGACATATAGTGCTGATAGAATAAACTCTAATTTTGAACTTAGATTAGCTTCATCATACAATACTCCAATTGTTAATTTTGATATGTTTTCAAATATAGTTGAAGTAACTTTACCTACTACAGTTTCAAATCTTCAACCTGAAATAAGAAATATAGATGATAGAAATATTTCTTCTATAGAAGTTGTAAACCAAGGTCAGGATACTATACTTAGATTTAAGCTAAAAGAAAGGGTAAACCATGCTCTAACTGATAATGGAATTAATTCTAAGATAGGCATAAAATTTACAAAGCAAAATAGAACTACACCACTTATAGTTGTAGATGCTGGACATGGAGCAAAAGACCCTGGGGCTGTTTCAGGTGGGACAACAGAAAAAGAATTAAACCTTATTATATCTCAAAAATTATCAGCTAGGTTAAAACAAGAAGGCTATGAGATAATCACAACTAGAGATACTGATGTTTTTATAGAACTAGTAGATAGGGCTACGGCAGCAAATAGTAGGGATGCAGATTTATTTATAAGCATACATCACAATGCTGCTGGAAGTAAGGCGGCAAATGGTATAGAGACACTGTACTATCCATCTGATGATAATAAAGCTCTAGCTAAAATTTTTCATGAAGAAATGCTAAAGGCTTCTGGGGCAAAGGATAGGAAAATTATCCCTAGAGCAAATTTAGTAGTATTAAATAGAACTAAAATGCCAGCGGCTCTTTTAGAATTAGGCTACATGACCAATTCATCAGAACTTGCAAATATAAAAGATGATGCCTATCAAAATGCTATGGTTGAAGGTATAGTTAAAGCAGTAAATAGATATTTCAAAGGCTACTAGCCAAAAAGGAGAAATAGATGTCAAAAGAAAATAATATGCTAAGAAAAATTAAAATTAGCAAAAACTTCACTAAATATGCTGAAGGTTCAGTGCTTATTGAGTTTGGAGACACTGTAGTGCTTTGTAATGCATCTATAGAGGAAAAAGTTCCTCCATTTTTGAAAAACACTGGAACTGGTTGGATAAGTGCTGAATATTCAATGCTTCCTAGGTCTACTCATCAAAGAAAAATTAGAGATTCAGCTAGAGGGAAAATAGATGGAAGAACTCATGAAATCCAAAGATTAATAGGAAGAGCTCTTAGGTCTGTTGTAGACATGAAGGTATTAGGCGAAAGAACTATTTGGATTGACTGTGATGTGCTTCAAGCTGACGGAGGAACTAGAACAGCTTCTATTACAGGAGCCTTTGTAGCTCTTTGTGATGCCATGTCAAAACTTTATGAAAAAGGAGCAATAAAAAGTTTTCCTATAAATGCTTTTGTAAGTGCAGTTAGCGTAGGGATAGTAAAAGGCAAGCCAGTATTAGATTTATGTTATGAAGAAGATTCTGGTGCTCAAGTAGATATGAATGTAGTTATGACGGATAAAGGTGAGTTTATAGAAGTCCAAGGAACTGGAGAGCAGCATCCTTTTTCAAAGGAACATCTTATGCAGCTTTTAGATTTAGCACAGCAAGGTAACGAACAGCTTATGAAAATTCAAAGAAGAGCAATTGGAGAAGAAATTTCATCTCTTATATCACCAAGACCAAAGCAAGAAATGATAATTGCTTCATCTAACAGCCATAAGATTGAAGAAATAGGAAGCATTCTTGCTGATTTTGGCATTGAGCTGTTGTCTTTAAAGGATGTCGGCTTAGAAGGTTTAGAAATAGAAGAAACAGGTTCTAGTTTTGAAGAAAATGCAATTATAAAAGCAAAGGAAATAATGAAGCTTACTGGAAAAACTGCAATAGCTGACGATTCTGGTCTTATGGTGGATGTATTAGGTGGGAGGCCAGGTGTTTATTCTGCTAGATTTTCTGGCGAAGGAGCAACTGATGAGAAAAACAATGACAAGCTATTAGGGCTTTTAAAAGGCTATGATTTAGACAGTAGAACAGCTAAATTCGTATCTGCAATTGCAGTTGTATATCCAGATTCTAGGCAGTACATAGCAAAAGGAATCTGCAAAGGCCTTATAGGTTTTGAAGGTAAAGGAGATATGGGATTCGGCTACGACCCTTTATTTACTCCCGACGGTATAGACAAAACTTTTGCTCAGCTTACAAAGGAAGAAAAAAATAAAATAAGCCATAGAGCCAAATCTCTTGAAGAAATGAAAAAGATATTAAATGAAATCTTGTAAAATATATGATATAATATTTAAGTTGAAATTAAGAGAGAAAGCTATCAATAAACTAGGAGGAATAGAATGAGCAGTGAAATTTTAAAAAAAGAAAATAGCGTTGTTACGCTGAAGCTCACTATAGATGCACAGAGCTTTGATAAGGCATGTAAAGATGCTTACAATAAAAATAAGACTAAATTCAACGTTCAAGGATTTAGAAAAGGTAAGGCTCCTATGAGTATAGTTGAGAAATTTTATGGAGAGGGAGTATTTTTTGAAGATGCTATTAACTCACTTTTCCCAGAAGCTTTTGAAGCAGCTGTAAAAGAGCATAATTTGGATACTGTAGCTAGACCTGAAATCGATGTAGAAGAAATTGGCAAAGGAAAGAACCTTGTTATAATGGCTGATGTAGCTGTTAAGCCTGAAATCACACTTGGTGATTACAAAAATCTAACCATAGAAAAACCAGATTCGAAAGTTTCTGATGAAGAAGTTGAAAAAGAAATCGAAGCAATGA
>CAZFTH010000060.1:2233-8395 GCA_964521745.1 uncultured Peptostreptococcaceae bacterium | reverse complement strand
TCACAAGAGGACATGAGCTAAGTGAGGTTTATAAAGGATTAGAGTCAGCTTTACATGCTGGTTTTGAAAATATAAAAATCAACACCGTATTAATTAATAAAGTGAATGACAATGAAATCGGAGACTTTATAGCTCTTACAAAAAATAAATATGAAGTTAGATTTATTGAGCTTATGCCAATTGGAAGCACAGCTAGGTATGCAAAGGAACATTTTTTCAGTGCTGATGAGGTGCTAAAAAGATATCCTCAACTTGAATTGCAAGAAAATACTGACAAATCATCCCCAGCAGCTTATTATAAGCTTCCAAACCATAAATATAGATTAGGACTTATAAGACCTATAACCTGTAATTTTTGCAGTAACTGCAATAGATTGAGATTGACAGCTGATGGCAAGCTCAAGCCTTGTCTTCATTCAGATATGGAAATAGATATAAAAAAAATAGCTTGCAATGATGAGCTTTTAGAAAAGAGCTTTCTATCGGCAGTCTCGCAAAAACCAGAAAAACATCATTTAGATGATGGTAAATACATAATACGAGGAATGTCGAAAATCGGAGGATAATTAAAATCAAGGAGGAAACTATATGGCAAAAGTAATAGCGGTAAATATTAGCGAAAAAAAAGGGACAATAAAAAAGCCAGTTTTACATGGAGAGTTTAAGATTGATCACGGTATGGTTGGAGACGCTCATGCTGGGGATTGGCATAGACAAGTTAGCCTTTTAGGTCAAGAGAGCATAGACAAGATGATAAGCATGGGTGCAAAGGATTTAACTCCTGGGAAATTTGCAGAAAACATAACAACAGAGGGAATATGCTTATATGAATTGCCAGTTGGAACTCAGCTAAAGATAGGTGATACTATTCAAGAAGTGACTCAGATAGGAAAAAAATGTCACCATGGATGTGAAATTAAAAACCTTACTGGAGACTGCATAATGCCTAGAGAAGGTATATTTACTAAAGTTATTAAAGAAGGAAATATAAAACCTGGAGATACTATAGAGATAATTTAAACACCCTTATCGGGTGTTTTTTGTATTAATCAAGAGTGATTACATCATCATAATATGATATAATATCAAGGTTAAAGATGAATTTGGAGGTTATGATGAGAGAAATTTATGGTATTTTAAAAAATATAGTACGTGAAGAAGATATATTTATAAATGAGTATATGAAAAATCATACATCTTTTAAAATAGGAGGAAGTGCTGATTTTTTAGTTACTCCAAGAAATGTTGACCAAATACAAAGCCTAGTAAAAATTTTAAAAAAAGAAGATATTCCTGTATTTGTGATGGGAAATGGAAGTAATCTTTTAGTTGGAGACAAGGGGATAAGAGGAGTAGTAATAAAATTATCTAAAAACTTTAGTAACTATAGTATTTCAGGAAATATTGTTACAGCTCAAAGTGGAATACTTTTATCAACCTTATCTAAGTCTATTGCAAACCAATCATTATCAGGTTTTGAGTTTGCAAGTGGAATTCCAGGAACTATAGGAGGAGCAATTACTATGAATGCTGGGGCCTATGACTCTGAAATGAAAAATATAGTTCAGGAAGTTGTAGCTATGGATTTAGATGGAAATATTAAAACTTTTACAAATGATGAAATGAATTTTAGGTATAGAAAAAGTAGAATTACAGATGAAGTTTTACTTGTGTTATCCACTAAATTAAGGTTAGAAAATGGAAATGCTAATGATATAAAAGCTAAAATTGATGATTTCACTATAAGAAGAACAACTAAGCAGCCTCTTACAGCATATAGTGCAGGCTCCACATTTAAAAGACCTGAAGGTTATTTTGCTGGTAAATTGATTGAAGACTCGGGGTTAAAGGGTATAATTATAAAAAATGCAGCTGTTTCAAGTCTTCACAGTGGTTTTGTTATTAACACAGGAGAAGCAACTTGTGAAAATATTTTAGAATTAATAGAATTTATTAAGTTGACAGTTTTTTCAAAGTTTGGGGTTATGCTTGAAGAAGAGGTGAGGGTAGTAGGTGAAAGATAATATTAAAGTAGTTGCTGATTACCATACACATACTATCTATAGTGATGGAAAGGGTACTATTGAGGATAATATCAAATCAGCTATAGAGAAGGAATTAGAAATTATAGGAATATCCGATCATGGTTATAAGCATATGGGATTTGGAGTTAAATATAATCTCTTTGAAACTATGAGAAATGAAATTGATACAATGAAAGATAAATACCCTGAAATTGAAATTTTGCTAGGTGTAGAATGTAATATATTAGATGATAGAGGGAATATTGATATTGATGATAAAATATTAAGATACTTTGACTATGTAATGGCGGGATATCATTTTGGTTCAAGGCCTACTAAATGGGCTAGAGGTATGAGAAACCATTTTAATAATTATTTTAAACCCTTAAAATATTTAGAAATAGATTATAATACTAGGGCTCTTGTTAACGCTATGAAAAACAATGATATTTTTATTCTAACTCATCCAGGAGATAAAGGGGATGTAGATATAATAGAGGTAGCAAAAGCTGCGCAGGAGACTAAAACCTACATGGAAATTAATTCTCACCATAAAAACCTATCAGTAGAGCAGTTAAGACTAATAAAAAATATTGATGTTGAGTTTATTTTAGGCTCCGATTCACACAGGCCAAATAATGTAGGAGATTTTTCGAATGCATTAGATAGAGCAGTTTTGGCAGGGATAGATTTAGACAAGATTGTAAATGTCAGGAGGATTTAGATTATGCATATAGTTATAGTCACTGGTTTGTCAGGATCAGGAAAAAGTGAAGCTATGAATATCATGGAAGACATGGGCTTTTATTGCGTTGATAATCTTCCTCCAGCCTTACTTCCAAAATTTGTTGAGGTATGTTCACAATCTCAGGGAGCCTTAGACAAGGTGGCTCTTGGCATAGATATAAGGGGGTATAAATTTTTTAAGGATTTAAATGAAAGTCTTAGATTTATGGAAAAAAATGAATATAAGCATGACATTATATTCTTAGAAGCTGATGATAATACATTAGTTAGAAGATATAAAATGACAAGAAGAAAACATCCTCTTGCTCTTGAAGACAATATTTTTCAAGGGATACAAAGAGAAAGAGCTATGCTAGAAGAACTAAAAAAGCAATCTGGTTATATTATCAATACAAGTAATATGAAAGCAAGTGATTTAAAAGAAGAAGTAAATAATATTTTTAAGGAAGGCAAAGAACAAACAAACTTAATAATTTCAGTTACCTCATTTGGATTCAAACATGGAATACCTATAGATGCTGATTTAGTATTTGATGTAAGATTTATGCCAAATCCTTATTATATAGAAAAGTTGAAGGAGAAAACAGGTGATGATAAAGAAATTCGAGATTATGTAATGAACTCAAAACAGAGTATAATATTTAGGGATAAGCTTCAAGATATGATTGAGTTTTTGATTCCAAACTACATCAAAGAAGGTAAAAATCATTTAGTTATAGCGATAGGATGTACAGGTGGAAGACATAGATCTGTTACGATTGCAAATTTACTTTATGACTTTTTAAAAAACAAGGGATATAGAGTTTTTAAAAAGCATAGAGATTATACTTTAAAATAGGTGAAGTAAATGAAGAAAAAAATTACAGTAATAGGCGGGGGAACAGGACAAGCAAATCTTTTAAGAGGATTGAAAAATTATGATATAGATTTGACCGCAGTTGTTACTATGGCTGATGATGGTGGGGGGTCAGGAAAACTTAGACAGGATATTGGAATGCTTCCACCAGGAGATATTAGAAACTGCATTATAGCTCTATCTGATATTGAACCAGCTATGGAAACGTTGATGCAGCATAGATTTAAAGAGGGAAGTCTAAAAGGTCAAAGTTTTGGAAATTTATTTTTAGCCGCACTAAATGAAATCTATGGAGATTTTGAACTAGCTGTTTCTAAGATATCTGAGATTTTAGCAGTAAGGGGGAGAGTTCTTCCTGTAACTCTTGAAGATATACATCTTGTGGCAAGACTCACAAATGGAAATTTAGTAAATGGTGAGTCAAATATAGCAAATGAATGTATAAGTCAATCATCTAGAATAGAAAAAATACTTTTAAAACCATCTAATGCCCCAGCTTTTTCTGAAGTTATAAAAAAAATTCAAAAATCAGATATAATAGTACTAGGACCGGGAAGTCTGTATACTAGTATTATTCCGAATTTACTAGTTGTAGATGTAGCTAAAGCGATTTATGAATCAAAGGCCATAAAAGTATATGTTTCAAATATAATGACTGAATATGGAGAAACTACAGGTTATAGTGTTTATGAACATATAAAAGCAATATATGAACATAGCATGTATCCTATAGTAGATAAAGTAATAATAAATAAAGAAAATATAGCAGGAAATATACTACAAAAGTATCTTTATGAAGGTCAGACTCCTTTGTTTTTAGATAAAAAACAAAGGAAACATATTTTAGACTTAAATATAGAAATTATAGAAGAAAATTTGATAACTATTAAAAATGATTTTTTAATTCATGATAGTAACAAAATATCTAAAACTATTATGGGTATAATTGAGTATAACAAGAATTCTAAAATAAGTAAGAGTATTTTATAATTTTTATTTATTTAAATTATTGTTTTGAATTTTTTTAAAAGATATTATATAGTATACTATTATAAAAGAAACTAGCAGACTAAATTTACAAGGAGTGAGGGGCAGCATGAGGGAAGAAATAAGTTCTGGTGGAGTCATTGTTTTTGGAAACGCCATCCTTCTCCTAAAAAAGTATAATGGAGACTGGGTTTTACCTAAAGGTAAAGTAGAACCTGGAGAAAAGAAAGACGAAGCCGCCCTAAGAGAAGTTCTTGAAGAAAGTGGATTAAAAGCAGAAATTATTAAATATTTAGGTGAAATTCATTATACTTATAAGGAAAACTGGGACGAGAATAAAAGGGTTCATAAAACAGTGTACTGGTATTTGATGCATTCTAGAAGCATGGATACGGTGCCACAAAGAGAAGAAGGTTTTGTAGAAGCAAAATTTATTCATATAGATAGAGTCTTAGAAATGGCAAAATATGATGATGAAAAAGAAATCATAAAAGTTGCTTTAGATGAAATAAATAAAAAATCATATAATAACTCAGGTGATTAAAGTGTCATTTTCTACTCAAGTTAAAAACGAGCTTTCTAGGATTATTCCAGAAGATATTAATGTTCAAATAGCTGAACTAGCTGCTCTAATTCGAATGAGTGGAAGTTTGCAGCTAATGGGCTACAATAAATTGTCATTTAAGGTTGTTACAGAAAACGCTGCAATAGCAAGGAAAGTTTTTTCTTTGCTGAAAAAGTGTTTTAATATTCATGTAGAAATACAAGTTAAAAAAAATAGAAATTTGAAGAAAAATAATACATATTTTTTATTTGTTTCATATGAGCAAGGAGCGAATGATATACTTTCAAAGATTGGTATTTTGAAAGAAAATGGGAAGGATTATACTATATCAAGTGATATTCCAGAATCATTCATTTCAGATGAAAAATCTAAACGTGCATATATTAGAGGAGCTTTTCTAGGTGGAGGATCGATTTCAGATCCAGAAAAAACCTACCATATGGAATTTGTAACGGTAGATGATGAACTCAGTACCTATATTAGAACCTTGCTTAATACATATGGATTTAATGCTAAAATAGTTCCGAGGAAAAATACATATGTTGTGTATATAAAAGAAAGTAATAATATATCAGATTTATTAAATATAATGGGAGCCCATAATGCATTATTTCAGCTAGAAGATGTTAAAATTATGAAACAAATGAGGAATGATGTAAACAGGATTGTTAATTGTGAAACAGCCAACCTTACTAAAACAGTAAATGCATCTATGAGGCAAATTGAGGCTATTAATTATATAGTAAACAATGTAGGAATAGACTACCTTCCTGAAAGTCTTCAAGAAATAGCAGAGCTAAGAGTAGAATACGAAGATTTAAGCCTTAAGGAACTAGGTGAAATGCTAGATAAACCACTTGGGAAATCAGGTGTTAATCATAGATTGAAAAAAATAGAAGATATTGCAAACGAACTAAAAGAAGGGAGAAAGTAAAAATGATAACAAAGGAACTTACAATAAAAAATGAAATAGGATTACATGC
>CAZFTH010000060.1:0-2223 GCA_964521745.1 uncultured Peptostreptococcaceae bacterium | reverse complement strand
TCGAAAGAAAAAAAAAAAACAACACTACAAAATTCAGATATAATGATAAAAAAAGCAGGAAAAACTGTAAACGCAAAGTCAATAATGGGAGTTATGGCTATGGGGATATCTAAAGGTGAGATGATAGAAATAATAATAGATGGTCCAGATGAGGAAAACGCTATCTCTGCCATAGAGGACCTTATCAACGTAAAACTACTAGAGTCATAATACAAAAAAGTTAAAAAAATATAAATTAATAGTCTTGACAAACGATATTAATCTATATATAATTCATATTATCCTAAACGATATAAAACAACTGAATCTTATCCAGAGAGGTGGAGGGACTGGCCCTACGAAACCCGGCAACCAGCTGCATTGCAGCATTGGTGCTAATTCCTGAGGTATTATTACATACCTAAAGATAAGAGATAACTGAAATCTTAGTTTATTAATCTCTTTCTTTGTGAAAGAGATTTTTTTATTTTCAAAAAAATTTCTTATATTCATAAGCAATTTTGGTTAGATTAAGGTGTTGAGCTTTTATTTGTTTAGAAGTGGATTAGTCGACAAAATCCGATTTGTAATTTAATTATCAAAAATTAAGGAGGCTAAAATTGATTGACATTAGAAATCTATCAAAGGTATATAGTGATTCCAAAACACCCATAATTGCTCTGGATAATATAAACATTCAGATTGATAAAGGAGAGATATATGGAATCGTAGGTCTAAGTGGAGCTGGAAAGTCTTCGCTTGTCAGATGCATTAACAGAATAGAAGAGCCAACAAGTGGCGAAATTTATATAGATAAAATAAATATAATGGATTTAAATCAAAAGAATTTAAGAAAAATCAGAAAAAAGATTTCGATGATTTTTCAAGGGTTTAATTTGTTAAATAGCAAAACGGTATATGAAAATATAGCTTTTCCTCTAAAACTAGATAAGCTTCCAAAATCTGAGATAAATGCTAGAGTAAATGAATTACTAAGCTGGGTTGAGCTTTCAGACAAAGCAAATTCTTATCCATCACAGCTTAGTGGAGGACAAAAACAAAGAGTTGCTATTGCTAGATCCCTAGCTAGCAAACCAGATATTTTATTATCGGATGAAGCCACTTCAGCTCTTGACCCGAAAACTACAAATCAAATTCTAAGTATGCTTAAAAGGATTAATAAAGAAATGAATATAACTATTGTAGTTATTACTCATGAGATGGAAGTAGTAAAAAGTATCTGTGATAAAACAGTGGTGCTTGAAAATGGAAGGATTATAGCTCAAGGAAATACAATTGATATTTTTTCAAATAAAGACAATTGTAGTCCAGATATATTTTCTAAAGAAGAGTATTTAGATTATAAAGAGCATTATAAGGGAGAGCTATTAAAGCTTAGCTTTGTTGGAGAGAATGCTAAAAATCCAATAATATCAAATCTCGTAAAGAAGTTTGATTTAGAGCTAAATATTATTTCAGGCAACATTGAATATATACAGGAAAAGCCACTTGGAACTTTGATTGTGGAATTAAAGCGCCATGACAATCTAAGAACAATTATAGATTATTTAAATAATCACGATGTTCAGGCTGAGGTGATATAAAATGATAGAACTATTAGATTTACTCATACCATCAATTAACGAAACTCTATATATGGTATTCATATCAACTGTATTTACGGTTATTCTTGGACTACCTCTAGGAATACTTCTAGTGATAACAAGAGAAGACAGTGTTCTTCCAAACAGCAAAATTTATAATAGCTTGTCAATTCTTATAAATATCACAAGATCGATTCCCTTTGTAATTTTAATGATATTTATAATCCCTTTTACTCGGCTAGTTGTTGGAAGTTCAATTGGAACAAATGCAGCCATAGTGCCTTTAGTGGTAGCGGCTATTCCTTTCTTTGCAAGACTAGTAGAGGGCTCAATTTTAGAAGTTAATCCAGGTGTAATTGAAGCTGGAGTATCAATGGGAGCCTCTCCACTAGAAATAGTACTAAAAATATTAATTCCAGAAGCAATGCCTTCGCTTGTATTAAATGTTACAGTGACAATCATAAATATTATAGGCTATAGTGCAATGGCTGGAGCTGTAGGTGGAGGAGGACTAGGATACCTAGCGATTGGATATGGATATCATAGATTTCAGACAGATGTGATGTTTGCAACAGTAATAATATTAATTATTTTAGTTCAGCTAATTCAAATTTCTGGGAATAAAATTTCAAATTCGATA
>CAZFTH010000059.1:0-8544 GCA_964521745.1 uncultured Peptostreptococcaceae bacterium | reverse complement strand
TAAATACATTTTATAAACTTATTCTATAATAGATTAATTATTTAATCAATCATTTTTTTATGATTTTTTACATTTTTGTTAAAAAATAATCTTTCACCTTGAATTTATTATTATTTCTCATGTTTAGCTATATAATATTATTTATTTGTTTTTTCATAATACAAGGCAACTGCACTTAATCCTGAATAAGCAGCAACAGTACACCCCACTTCAGAATAAATGGTTTCAGCAGGTGAATATTTAGATAATATTAATTCATTCAATTCTTCTAAATAGCTTTTGTCATTTGCATGGTTCATACCAATCGTTTTTCCATCCAAGGAACCTTCATTATTTTCAATATAATCTAAAATATACTTTATAGCTTTTTTTCTTCCTCTAACTTTTTCTTTTGCTACCACTTGCCCATTTTTCATAGTCATAATAACTTTTATATTTAAAAGATTACTCATCATATATTGTGACTTACTTATTCTTCCACCTTTATATATGTATTCGAGAGTATCAAATATTATTAGGTACTCCATATTATTTACAAGGTCTCTTACTCTAGCTTCTATCTCGTCAATCTTGCATCCATTTTTTGCCATCTTAGCAGCTTCTATAACCATCATTCCATATCCTAATGTAATAGCTTTTGAATCAACGACCCTAATCTTCTTTTCATCAAACTCTCTACTTGCAATCAATGCACTATTATAAGTACCACTAAGAGAAGATGACATTGTAATGCAAACAACTTCGTTATCAGAGTTTATAGCTCTTTTAAATTCTCTTTCAAATTCCATTGGAGTAACTTGCGATGTCGTAGGATATTCCTTACTTGTTTTCAGTCTTTCAAACATCATTCTTGTGTTTATATCAATTCCATCTTTATATATTTCATTCCCAAAAATAACTTTTAAGGGTAATACTGTTATATCATATAAATCTATAGTCTCTTTTGGGATATCAGAAACACTGTCTGTAATTATTTTAACCATATAATTTCCCCTATCTTAATTCTATATAATCAATTTGTCTTATAGCTTCATATGCTGCTACTGCTACTGAATTTGATAAATTTAAAGACCTTACTCTATCTATATTCAACATTGGTATTCTAACATTGTTACTTGGATTTAGTGATAAAATTTCTTTTGTTAGTCCTTTGGTTTCTTTTCCAAAAACTATATAACTTTCATCTATATAGTTAGCTTCAGTGTGTTTCTTTTCTGCTTTTGTTGTAAAAAAATAAAATTTATTAATATCTTTACCTTTTACCAAATCATAAAAAGAATCATAATAATGTATTGAGACCAAATCCATATAATCAAGTCCAGCCCTCTTTAAAAGTTTTTCATCCATAGAAAAACCCAAAGGTTTAATCAAGTGTAATCTAGCATTTATACAAGCACAAGTCCTTATAATATTCCCAGTGTTTTGTGGTATTTCAGGTTCTACTAATACAATATTTAATGCCAATTTTCATCCCTCATTACTTAAATAAATTCATTATCGCCTTAGCAACTCCATCCTCATCATTTGAAGATGTTACAAAATTTGCATAATTTTTAACTTTAGGAAGTGCATTTCCCATAGCAACCCCTACTCCAGCTTCTACTATCATACTGATATCATTTTCTTGATCTCCTATGGTTAAAATCTCATTAAGACTTATATCTATTTCTTCTGCTAATATTTTTAATGCATTTCCCTTAGATATCCCAGCAGACATTATTTCTAAATTATTGTGCCAGGATTGGCTTAGTTCCAAGTCGTAAATATTTTCTAATATATTTTTTGCTTTTAATAATTTTTCAGGTTTTTCGTCTTCTATTGTAACAAATTTAAGGATATTATAATCAGATTTAAGTACTTTATAAAAATCTTCAACTACTTCAATATCAATAAAATCTTCTTTTTTTGCAGTTTTATTATTATTCCAATAACTTAACGAAGTATATTTAAGTTCTTTTGTAAAAAACTTGTTTTCAGTGTACATATGATAATATAAATTACATTCCTCTAGTACTTCATACAATTTAATTGCAGTTACAGGATCTATACTTTTTTCATAAATTTTTTTATTTGTGTTATGATTTTTTATTAAAGCTCCGTTACATGCGATAATAGGATATTTCACCTCTAACTGCCTAGCAAAAATAGCTGCTGCCGAGTACATTCTTCCTGTTGCAATTGTAAAGTCAATCCCCATACTACTAGCAAATTTTATCACAGACTTAGTTTTTTGAGTTATTTCTTTTGAGGAATTTAGTAAAGTTCCATCCATATCACTAACAATTAATTTAATCATTTAAACACCTCAAGTGATTTGTATCATTTATATAATTTAACACTCCAAAATTTTCTTTATAAGTTATTTTTGAAATACTACAATTATCAACTTGAAAATTCCAATGAAACTTGTACGATTCCCCAACGACCTCAGATAGGATACATCTTATAGTCCCAGAGTGAGCAACTATTGCAACTTGTTTATTAATATTATTTGACGCAATATCATAAAAACAAGCCTTAACTCTATCATGAAAATCTATTAGACTTTCACCATTTGGAAATCTATACTCAAAACCTTTACTAAATAATTTCGAAATTTCATTAGGATTTTTTTGCTTTATTTCTTCCAATGTCATACCTTCAAAATCTCCAAAATTCATTTCAATCAAGCCATTGCAAGTCATAATATTATCCGAAAATGATTTTCCTGTTAATAAAGCTCTTTTTAAAGGAGATGAATATACTTCATCAAACTCTATACCTTTGAGTTTGATAGATAATTTTTCTATCTGTTCCAAACCAAATCGACTTAAATCACAATCCGTATAGCCAGAGAATTTTTTACTTACATTATCGACTGTTTGAGCATGTCTTATTAAATAAATAACCGCCATAATGTTACCCCCAAATAATATATCAATAAATATCCAACTTCAGACAATTCACAAATAGCCCCAAGGACATCTCCTGTTAGACCATCAATTATTTTATAAACGTGATTTAAATAAATTAAAGTAAATATCATCAATATCAAAATTACGCTTATGTTAATAATAGCAATACTATAATCTCTTGTAATTATTGATACAACTACCATAGCCAGAATCCCTACTCCTAGTGCTATATAAAAATCTTTTTTCGATACTTTACCAATAAATGCATTTCCCATACCACTTTTTTTAGCAGTTTTACCTTTATAGCAAGCATACACTGATGAAATTTTTCCTGCTACTGGCATAAAAAACAGACCATAGTAATAACCCTGCGATAGAAATTTATCTGCCAGGGCTATTTTAAAAAGCAACAAAATTAAAATTGCTAAAAGTGCATTTGTTCCTAATCTAGAGTCTTTCATTATTTCTAAAACCTTATCTTTATCCCTATAACTATAAAGTCCATCAAAAGTATCTCCTAGACCATCTAAATGAAGTCCTCCAGTTAAAATTATATTAATAGAAACATAAATAAGAGCTCCAATAAAAGAACCAAATATTTTAAAGGCTAATACTCCAGAAAAAATATAAAATGCTCCCAACACTATACCTACTAAAGAAAAATATTTAGCTGATCTGTGAAATTCTTCATCAAGATTTCCAGACGTTTTAACTGGAAGTCTTGTTAAAAAAGAAAGTAAAGTTATAAATCTTTCCAAAAAAATTACCCCTTTATTTTCTGACTTATTCCAGAAACTACAAAATATACTTCATCGCTATATCTGGCTGCAACTTGATTTATTCTTCCTATAATGTCACGATATATTCTAGATAGTTTATTTTCTGGAACTATTCCCATTCCAAGTTCATTTGTAACCATAACTAAGTTTAGTTTATTATATTTAAGAGCTAATATAAATGATACCAGCTCCTCTTGAATTTTCTTTTCTAGCGAATCAAATTCTTCTTGATTCGCTTTTTCAACATCTATGCCAGAGTGAAAAATTAAGTTGTTTGACATAACTGTCAAGCAATCTAAAATAACTGTATCAGAGTTATTTGCCATATCAGGCACTAAGTCTTTTAAATTTTCATAAGCTTCATAAGTCTTCCAAGAAGATGGTCTTTGTTCTTTGTGTTTTTCAATTCTAATCTTCATTTCATCATCAAAAGCTTCACTAGTTGCAAGATAAGAAACCTTATCACCTATATTTTTACAAAGCTGCTCCGCAAAATAGCTTTTACCAGATCTCGCTCCACCAGTAACTAAAATAACTTTGTTCATTATCTTCCTCCAAAAATAGAATCTATTATTGTATTATTTTGATTGTAATCTTCAACAAAATTATTAATCTCATTTTCTTCTACAAATTCAGTTTTTACTTCTTCAGGTCCAGTACCGACTTTTATAATTTTAGTTTTAGCTGGATAGTGGTCTCTTGATACCACTTTAGTATTCCCATTAATAGTTTCATATGTTATAGATTTTATTCCATCTCTTCCAGGATCATCTATTACCTCTTTTCCAAGAGGCAGTGTAGGGTCATTAATATATTTGATTTGTCTAGGTATTCTTTCAACAACTTGTGAAGATAAGGATTTGTTGTTATGCTTTGTAGTATCACCATATATTCTAGCAGTTACTTTATTCCCACCAACAAATGCCTTCATATAAATAGGATAATCATGAGGATTTCTAAATACAAAATCCAAAGCCCCATACGCTACCGCTGCATCTCTTCCTATTGAAACATAGCTAGAAGGTATAGAATGAGCTCTTCTTTGAAGTACTTCCAAACCTGCATATAGAACAGAATTATATAAAGTTGTTGATACTTGACAAACGCCACCACCAACACCTTCCTGTAGTTCTCCCTTTACAATTACAGGCGCATTTTTATATCCAGCTGCTAAAGTAATTTTACCAGTAGCATTGTTAAAACTAAATTCCTGCCCTGGCATTAGTAATACTGAGTCTACTTTGCTAGATGCTAAACTAATATTGGTAGTTCTACCAGCTACCCTTGCATCAAACGATGTTGTAAATTCCCCAATTACACCATTTATAGATGACAATTGTTCCCGTTTAATATTTGCATGAGTTATATCCACTGGAATTTCAACTACTATATCATCCTTGTTCTTATCTATTTCGTTTTCAGCTATATTTTTTAGTTTTTTAATGTCAACTTCATAGCCATCTTGTTCAGGAGTTATTAATATAATATCATTTACTGATATCTTAGCATCAACAGCTTCTCTATCAACTTCAGTTTTAATTTGTGCATATATTTCATCCATTTTTTTATATTTATTGATTCTAGATAATTCCAAATTAATTTGATTATTTTGATTCAACTTAAAAATAGTAAGCCAGTTTCGAAATAAGCTAGCATCTCTTCCTATTGAAAAAGCCTCACTGACAGTTCTATCGTAATCATACTCAAAACCTAATTCGCTTAAATTATAATCCCATTTTTTTTCATCATGAACAAAGCTAATTTTGCCTAATTTTAATCTTTCTTGCAAAACAATCTTTGCTTGTTCAACACTAAGTCCACTAATATCTACTCCATTAACAGAAATACCTGGATAAATAAAGCTATCTTGAGTTAAGCTATTAAGATATATAGCTACTGATGCAAATATTAGTAATAAACTTACTATTAAAACTATACCAATTTTTTTCACTAAAACCCTGCCTCCCTACTTATTTTTCTTTATAAAATATACAATAGTCTTGAACTGAACATGAAACACACAAAGGATTTCTAGCTTTACATACTCTTCTTCCATGAAAAATAAATGCATGATGAGCATCAGTCCAATATTCTTTTGATATTTTTTTCATTAAATCTTGTTCAACATGAAGAGGATTATTCTTTTTAGAAAAACCTAATCTTTTTGAAACTCTAAATACATGAGTATCCACAGCAATAGCTGGAACAGAGAAACAATTACTTAGCACAACATTTGCTGTTTTTCTTCCAACGCCAGGTAATTTAATTAAATCCTCTATATTATTTGGAACCCTGCTATCGTAATTTTCAATTATTAGTTTAGCTAGAGAAATTATATTTTTAGACTTAACATTATAAAAACCGATACTCTTAATATATTTAATTAACTTATCTTCTCCTAATTCAACTATTTTTTCGGGTGTATTATGCTCTTTAAACAAGTCTTTGGTAACTAAGTTTACTCTTACATCAGTTGATTGAGCACTTAAGACTGTAGCAATCAAAAGTTCAAAAGGAGTCCTATAATTTAGCTCACATTTAGCATCTGGATATGTTTGCAAAAGTATTTTTATTATTTTATTATATTTATCCATATAAGAAACGATCCCTTCTTGCAATCAATACTATTTTAACATAGATAAGTATTTAATCTTTAATTATATTTAAATTTCGAATCAAATTTTTCTTCCCTCTCCAAGCAAAAGCTCTATTCCTAAATTTTTTTTTAAACTCATTATTTGATAGATTTTTTATATCTGATAAATGTATATCTTTTAAAACATCAATTTCTTCTTTAATTATTTCAACTCCAATATTGTGTGGACAAATAATTTGGCAAATATCACAGCCATAAATTTTATTACTTCTCTTTATAATCCTTATTTCATCTTCAGACAAGTCCCCTTTTTTTTGAGTAATATATGAAGCACATCTACTTCCATAAAAAATTCCTTCTTCGCTCAAGGCGTTTCCTGGACAAACTTCTATACACTTCTTACAATTAAAACAACTTTTTTTAGGAAATACTTTTTCTTCTAACAATGTATCTGTCACTATTAATCCAATAAATCCATAACTCCCATATTTGCTGTTAATTATCATATTATTTAGTCCTTTATAGCCTAGACCTGATTCTAAAGCAAAAAACCTTTCATTAAGAGGACCATTATCAACTTGGATTTCAAAAAAACTATTTGTATATTTTCTTTTCAATACCTCAACAATATTTTTTAACTTTTCTTTTCCCCAAATATGATAATCTATAGATTGAGCAGATACAGAAATATTGGACTCAAAACAGTGATGTTCTGATAAGTATGGTAAAAAAATACATATTATAGATTTTGCAGCCTTACCATTTAAATAGGCATTTAATCTTGAATCTAGTTTAGCTTCTTCTAAATCTAATTGAAGTCCTAGTTTTTTTCTTTCCAATAGATAATCACTAAATTCATTTATTCTATTTTCAATTGAGCTTAAATTTAAAATTGTAAACTGATCTATGCCTTCATCAGCTAATATATTAATCATTTTATTGTTCCTCCAATTATTCACTAGTATAATATATCATATGTTTTATAAAATAATTATATCTTTGTACTAATTTTTATAAAATAGAAAGGAATTCTTATGATAAAATTTGTAGTACCTGGAAGACCCATAAGTAAATCTAATTTCAAGCTTTCTAATAAAAATGGTCAAGTTTGGCTACCTCACAAAGGGAAATATTCTAAATATGCGGCATATGAAAATTATATAGCTGGAATTATAAACCAAGAATATTTTGGTCCTCCAATCGAGGAAAACATTATAACAATACTAAAATTATTTTTCCCAAACAAAAGAATTGGCGATATACACAATTATCCTAAAAGCATCTGTGATGGAATAGAAAAAAGTGGCATAATACTTAACGATAAACAATTAAAACCTTTTTTAATTTTGGATTATATAGATAAAGAAAATCCTAGAATTGAAATCGAACTATACAAAAGCTCAGAATACAGTCTAAGTTACAGTATTATCAAAGAATAAAAAAATAGTGCAAGAATTTCTCCTGCACTATTTTTTATTTTACTATTTTGATTTTTTCTTTTTTTCTTTTCTAACATCTGGTATTGCCAAAGTTGCAAAATTGTATGGTCTAACGCCCTCTTTATCTATTTTTTTATGTTTCCCTTCTAACAATTCATTTAATTTTTTTTCTAATTCATTCATTACAAATTTTGCTTCATCTTCAGTAATATAGTATTCATTGTAATGTCTTAAATGTTTAGAACCTACTTCATTGGTTTCTGCTGCCCTGTAATAATCTTCGCTTACTTTTTCAAACAGAGATAAGGATGCTTGATTAATAGTTTGAGCTACAGAATCACTCATAGGAAAATTAAGTATGCTTTTATCAATTACTACCATCTTAGCTTTTGGCAAATAGTATTTTTCAATTATACCAGATTTTACTCTTTCTTCGACTAATTCTAGTATTCCTGCTCCAAGTAAGATTTTTATATGATAATTAATCTTTGCATGAGGCTCTCCTAAAATTTCTGATAATTGCTTAGCAGAAAGTGGTTCTTCAGCAAATGCTTCTAAAATCTCAACTCTATAAGGATGTGAGACAGCTTTAATCTCTTCTAATTCTCTTAATACCATTATATCTTTCATTAATGCCCTTCCCCTCAATAAAGATTTTCTCCATAATATACTATGTTAAAAATAAAACTGTACATATAGGAGAACCGTAAATTACTTATATATATTATAATGATTAAATATATAATTGTCAAAGAATTCTATACTATTTGAAATTTTGGATTAATGCACCAATTTACTTCCACCTATAAATTCTCTAAGAAGTGATGTGTTGATGA